>CAYGPQ010000045.1:22258-37268 GCA_964351775.1 uncultured Kordia sp.
GAAAATACCTAGCGAAGCTATCGAAGTGCATAAACCCAACAACTAATCAACTCACAAACTAAACCCCATTTCACAAAAAATCAATAGCTTTGCAGCATGATGAAAGAAATTCAACTGCGCGTTACGATTGATGAAGAAACGCAAGACGATATTGTATTGCAAAAAGCAATGAAAAAATTGCAGGTTTCCAAAGAAGAAATCACGGGAATCAAAGTCTTGCGAAAGTCTATTGATGCACGCAAACCATTGATTGTCTTCAATTATAAAGTAGCTGTCTATATCAATGAGGAAATTCCAGAAGCAAGTGAATATCAATTTGAATATAAAGATGTTTCCAATGCGAAAGAAATTCATATTATTGGTTTTGGACCTGCGGGAATGTATGCTGCCTTGCGTTGTATTGAATTAGGCTTCAAGCCGATTGTGTTCGAACGCGGCAAAAATGTAAAAGATCGTCGTCGTGATTTACGTGCGATCAATCAAGATCATTTTGTCAATGAAGATTCCAACTATTGCTTTGGTGAAGGCGGCGCAGGAACGTATTCGGATGGAAAACTCTATACCAGAAGTCTCAAGCGTGGTGATGTGCGTAGAATTTTTGAAAACTTAGTCTATCACGGCGCGACCGATCAAATATTGGTAGATGCACATCCACATATTGGGACGAATAAATTGCCAAAAATTGTTCAAAACATTCGTGAAACCATTCTAAAATATGGTGGTGAAATTCATTTTGAAACCCGCGTTACGGATTTAATCATAAAAGAAAATAAAATACAAGCCATTCACTTACAAGATGGTCGTGAAATGACGGCAAATCGCGTGATTCTTGCCACAGGACATTCTGCCAGAGATATTTATGAATTGTTACACAAGCACGAAGTTGCACTCAAAGCAAAATCGTTTGCCATGGGCGTTCGTGTAGAACATCCACAAGAAATTATTGACAATATTCAATACCATTGCACAGGCGACCGCAACGAATTATTGCCAGCCGCAGCATACAGTTTGGTACAACAAGTAAATGATAGAGGTGTATATTCGTTTTGCATGTGTCCGGGCGGATTCATTGTACCAGCAGCAACTGCCAATGGCGAAATTGTGGTCAACGGAATGTCTCCATCACGACGAAATAACAAATTTGCCAATTCAGGAATTGTCGTAGAAATTAATGCAGATGTAGATTTGTATAAATATGAAAAATACGGCGTTTTAAAAGGATTGGAATTCCAAAAAGACTTGGAACGTTTGGCATTTACCGCTGGCGGGAGAAGTCAGGTAGCACCAGCACAGCGTTTGACAGATTTCGTAGAAGGAAGATTATCCGCAGATTTGAATCCGACTTCCTATCAACCAGGCTTAAAATCGGCGCCTTTGCATTCGCTTTTGCCAAAATCAATTGGCGGACGTTTGCGTAAAGGATTTGCTGCATTTGGTCAAAAAATGAACGGTTATTATACCGATCAGGCGAATATAGTCGGTGTAGAATCGCGTACATCTTCCCCAGTAAACATTCCTCGAAAAGAAAACTTAGAACATCCAGAAGTGGAAGGATTATTTCCTTGCGGAGAAGGTGGTGGATATGCTGGCGGAATCGTTTCAGCTGCCATGGATGGCGAACGTTGCGCAGAAGCGGCAATTGTTGGCATGTGATTTTTGTTTCGACTAACGCGTCTACAAATTGATTCACTGTTAACTAATAAAAGATAAAAGACCGCTTCGTTTCGACAAGCTCAGCGCAAGCGCTTTTAGAATAAAGAGGCAGGACATGATGGTAGGTAGTTATTTGAAAAACTAGCTTTATAATTACATTTTTTTTATACTCACCAAAATAATTTCCTTTATCACAGTGATGGACAAAAAACATAGTGGTTTTATAAAAGCATCTTACAAACTTTTTCATAGCAAGATTTTCACAAGAATTGGAAAGGTTTCATTAGGCTCAAATGAGTTTGAATATTTCATCTTATAATCATTATATACTTTTTAGCGCGCTAAATTTCTGGTTTTATTCTAAAAAAACATCTATAAGGAAATTGGGTATACAGTAAAATTCAGGAATTTATATACCTAGCTACAAAACAGTATTTCTCTATAATACCGTTGATATTTCTTCAAATATGAGCATGAATAGCTTCAAAAAAAGGCCTGCCATACTTACATTCAGCAACAATTGTATTTTATTTTAAGTTCAATCTTCACAACAGAATTCTAATGTATCATAGTAGGTTTAAAGATCTTATTGTGAATCATAATGAGTTCATTATCAGTATTTTTAATGCAAAAATACAGTCGAGCATGTCGGATTTGTAATAGTATTAAACGGAATTGTTACAGCTATCTCAATGAATCACAACTACTTTTGCATCGTAATAAGTTTAGTTTTAGTTTTAATTCAGGGCCGGCCTATTAAACTAAAATTTAATAATTCATCAATCAACGTTATATAACGTTACAATTTGATAATTATAAAAGAAAATATCAGTGACATCTTAATTGTACATACCATGAAAAAAAAAATAATCATTCTCGTTGCACAATTATTCGCAATAGTAGGTTTTGCTCAAACCTTTACAGATAACGGCTTTAATTTTAATGTCTTATCAACTAGTCCGAACGAAGTTGAGGTCACAGGCGGAACCGATGGTAGCAGTCCATTTACCATACCAAGTAGTGCTACAGATGGTAATGGAATTGTATATACTGTAACGACTATTGGTAATTCTGCATATAGAAATGGTGCTAATAGTGTCACGTTACCAAATACGATTACAACCATAAAATTTCGGGCATTTAGAGATAATGGTGGATTGACAACAATTACGCTACCAGCAAGTGTAACTTCTGTTGGAGGAGAAGCTTTTTTTGGTGGTGGCTTGAATGAAGTTATCGCGTTGGGAACCGTTCCTGCGTCAATTTCAAATAGTTCTTTTGGAACACGTAGTGGCGTAAATTTAGAAGTTCCTGGTGGTTTAGAAGAAACGTATCGTTTAGCAGGTTGGACAGGTTTTAATACCGTGAATGATGAAATTCCAGTTGGAAATACTTTTAATGTTGGAGACTTGAGATACAGAGTTACATCACAAAATCCGCTAGAAGTTGAAGTTGCTAACCGTTTAAACGGAATTGTAGCTATTGTAATTCCGCCAACTGTAGTAGAACCACAATTTGGTGAAACCTATACTGTGACAGCCGTTGGGAATCGTGCGTTTAGAAATGCGGGAATTAATAGTGTGATTTTTGCAAATACTATAGAAACGATTAAAAATGAAGCTTTTGAAATTAATAATTTAACTTCTATTACACTACCAGCATCGGTAACTACGCTTGCTACTGAAGCATTTAATACCAATCCGCTTACAGAAGTTATTTCACAAGCTACGAGCGCACCGACTATTAACTCAAACAGTATTGACGATCGTGGAAATATCGATTTAACGGTTCCGAGTGGTTCGGAAGCTTCGTATGTAAATGGAGGTTGGACAGGTTTTTTTAGCATCAATGGAACGCCTGTTATTGGTTCAGATTTTTCTGTGGATGGTTTTAATTATAGAATTAATGGAGTGAGTCCAAATACGGTTGAAATAAGAGGAGGAGGAACAGGAATTGTCGATTTGGTATTGCCATCTTCAACGACTAAAAATAATATTTCTTTTACAGTAACTGCGATTACAAATCTTGCGTTCCGTAATAAAGGAATCAATAGTGTAGTATTACCAGCTAATGTAGAAGTTATAGGAACAGAAGTTTTTGAACTTAATAATTTGACCACAATAACGCTTCCAGCATCGGTAACGACTATTGGTGATGAAGCATTCAATCTGAATTCATTCACAGAAGTGATTTCACAAGCGACTAGCGCACCGGCTATTAACTCAAACAGTATTGACGATCGTGGAGATATTGCTTTAACAGTTCCTGGTGGTTCCGAAGCGGCGTATGTAAATGGCGGTTGGACAGGTTTCTTTTCCATCAATGGAACACCTTTTATCGGGTCAGGTTTTTCTGTAGATGGATTCAATTATACAATAAATGGTGTAAACCCAAATACAGTAGAAATAACAGGTGGCGGAACAGGAATTGTCGATTTGGTATTGCCTTCAACAACGACTAAAAATAATATTTCATTTACAGTAACGGCGATTACAAATCGTGCTTTCCGTAATAGAGGAATCAATAGTGTAGTATTACCATCTAATGTAGAAGTTATAGGAGCAGAAGTTTTTGAACTTAATAATCTAACAACGATAACATTTCCGGCAACAGTAACTTCTATAGAAACGGATGCATTTCTAAACAATAACTTATCACAAATCATCCTTAATTCTGGACCAGAAACTATTGGTCAAGATGCTTTCCGAAACAATCAATTAACAAGCTTAACCATACCAAGCGGAACAGTTACTATTGGACAAGGCGCTTTTTTCAACAATCAATTAAGCAGTATTGCAATTTCAACAGGAGTTATTACAATTGGAAGAAGTGCGTTTGAAAGTAATTTACTAATAAATGTTACATTTCCTACTACTGTAGAAACCATTGATACCAATGCTTTTTTTAATAATCAACTTACAGGTGTTACACTTCCAGCAAACCTAACCACACTTGGTGCAGGTGCTTTTAGAGATAATCAATTGACCAGTATTGTCATTCCTGATGGAATTATAGAACTTGAGTCTCAGACATTTCGAAATAATGATTTACAAAGTGTAACACTTCCAGCAAATTTACAAATCATTAATAACGATGTCTTTCGTGATAATGAAATTACAAGTATTAATTTTCCTGAGAGTTTAACAACTTTAGGAGGATTTTCTTTTCGAAACAATAAATTAACAAGCGTTACCATTCCTGCAAATATTTCAACAATAGCGGTAAATACATTTAATGAAAATTTATTGACTACTGTCACAATTCCTTCAAATATTACAAGTATTGAAGATGGTGCTTTTCAAGGAAATCCATTAGCTAACGTAATTGCAGATAACGCAACACCAGCTACGATTACAACTTCAAGTTTTGGTTCACAAAGGGCGACAATAAACTTAACCATCATTCCAAATCAGCAAACCGTTATAGACGATTATGTAGCCGCAGGTTGGACAGGTTTTGGAAGTGTAAATGGTGAATTTCAAGTTGGCGCACGATTTACAGAAGGCGATTTACGATACGAAGTTGTCACTGTAAATCCGAATACCGTAAAAGTGCTGAACAGAGTAACTTCAACACAAACGATTATTATTCCTGCAACAGTTACAGAATCATTGAGTAACACAAGTTTTAATGTAACAGCTATAGAAGATGCAGCGTTTCAAAATACAGATATTACTGCTGTGACTTTAGGAGCTAACTTAGAAACTATTGGAAACAATGCCTTTAATGGAGCTTCTTTAACTGCTGTTGATGCCCAAGGAACAACACCAGCTACGATTGATGCTTCTAGTTTTGGCGATAGATCAGTGATTAATTTAACAGTATTATTTGGTTTAGAAACTACCTATGCAAATGCAGGCTGGACAGGTTTTTTCTCAGTAAATGGTCAAATTACAGATGGCGCTATTGGTGCTACTTTTGGTGCAGATGGAATTACGTATGAAATTACGTCTGTAAATCCAAATGAAGTAGAAGTCATTGGTGGTTCTGTAACGGGAGATTTAATAATTCCTGCGCAAGCAAATTTAAATACTACTAATTTTTCAGTAAAAACGATCCGCGCAAGTGCTTTTCAAAACGATCCTATTACAAGTGTCACACTTCCTGCAAGTATCACTGACATTGGCGCAAATGCCTTTACAACAGATAATTTAACGGAAGTAACTGCCTTAGGAACAACACCTGCAACCATTGAAACCAATTCTTTTGGAGCAAACGAAAATATAAGTCTAACGATTCCAAACGGAACTGAAACAACCTATTCAACTGCAGGTTGGACAGGCTTTTTCTCTGTAAATGGAAGCGGACCTTCTGTAGGAAATGCATTTACTGTAAATGGAATTCGTTACCAAATACTAACACTTTCACCAAATACGGTAAGTGCCATTGGAAAAAGTGGAGCTGTACCGAATGGCGATTATGTTTTTCCAGAACTATTGACTAAAAATGGTGTCGATTTTACCATTACTACGATTGGAAATTCTGCGTTTAGAAACAGATTTGTAAGTACTGTAAGTTTACCAAGTACCTTAACAACGATAGCATTTCGTGGATTTAGAGATAATAACAATTTACTAAGTGTGACTATTCCTGCTGGTGTAACCTCAATTGGTTCAGAAGCATTTTTTGATACTGGTTTAGTAGAAATTGTTTCTAAAATTACGAATCCGCCATCTGTAAACAATGGAACTTTTGGTGATAAAACCAAAACAAATCTATTTATTCCTCAAGGAACAAGACAAGCATATTTAGATGCAGGTTGGACAGGTTTTAAATCGATCATAGAAGCTGGAACACTAGTTTTAGAACCAAAAGTATTCTTGCAAGGTGCATCATTAAATCCTAGTACCGGAGAAGAAACACTTATGCGAGACGATTTGCGAGTTGCCAATTTAATTCCAACAACGTCACCATACAGTGATGGCGCTACATGTAATAGTTCAGTATTTAATGTAACAGGAAATGACGCTATTGTGGATTGGGTTTTTGTCGAATTGCGTGATGCTACAAATAATACACTTGTAATAGAAGGAAAATCAGCGTTACTTCAACGTGATGGCGATGTAGTTGATACAAATGGAGCAGGTGTACTACAATTTATGTCACCACTCGGGAACTACTTTGTAGCCATTAAACACAGAAACCATTTAGGCATCATGACAGGAAATGTACTATCCTTAACAGGAATCCGTAATACAGTTGATTTCACAGATGCAACGAGTCAAATTACGTTTGGAAGCAACGCACAAACAACCGCAGGAATGCCAGTTGACACTGTTGGAATGTGGACAGGAAACGTAAACGGTGACAGTATTGTACAATACTCAGGAACTGATCCTGATGCGCCAGCCATTCTATCATTAGTATTAAATGATGTTGGAAACTTCCTAAACTTTTCAACCTTTATTGTAACTGGATATAATGTAAATGATGTAAACATGGATGGAAAAGTACAATACGAAGGTGTTGCACCAGATGCTCCTTTTATATTGCAAAACGTATTAGCACATCCAGGGAACTTTTTAAACTTTAGCACCTTTCAAATACAGGAACAATTACCAGAAAACTAAACTTCATAAAAAAATAAATGATAACGCAGTTGCGAAGAATGGAATTACAAAACACAATTTTATTCATCATACACCAAATAAGAAAATAGAAATGATCCCTCTAAATTGTATAAAAATTCCGTTTCAAAATTGTGAAATATAAATATAGTTAACGATATATAGAGGCTTTAGGTTTTTATTTTTATGTAAAAAACCGACATAATGTCGGAATTGTAATAGTATTATGCAGTATAGTTATATATAAAAAGACAAATAGCTTCTAATTTTGCACTATATCAAATTAGTTTAGTTTTAATTCAGGGCCGGCCTTTAAACTAAAATTTAATAATTTATCAATCAGCGTTTTATAGCGTTACAACTTAATAATTATAAAAAAATAATGATTTCAAGTTTACTATTTAACATGGCAACTATATAAGTTATGAAACCACGCCTGATGCAAATTTTTAAGCTTTAGCACATTTCAAATACCAGCACAAATACCAAAAAACTAAATAACAATTATCTTCAAACTAAATATGAATATTATGAACAAAACTACTTTTACAAATTTATGTATGGCAATTTATTGTCTATTTGCAGTACAAATGTACGCGCAAGATGGTTACACCTACACGTTAATCGATAACGGAAGTTATAGCTTTACCGTAGGTGCTGTACCAAATGTAAGCGCCAGCAACTTTGCAACCTCAGTACAGAGTTACGGATTTACTATCATTTTACCAGATGGCGTTACAGCAACCATTACATCTTCATTGGGTGGAGCGGCAAATGCTACCTTTTTTGATGGTAATAATGTGGCACAACCAACTATTGATGGCTACCTAATTACGGAAACCTTAGGAAGTCCATCATCATTGCCAGCACCATCTGCAGGAACAACAGCGCCAATAGTAACAATTCAAATAAATGGCGCACCTACAAGCGGAATTCTTGAAATTCTAGCAAATAATTCGGCATTAGCAAGTGCAGTAACTCCATTAAAGAGTTTTATGCAAGCTGATATGATAGATGACGGATCGGCAGTATTTACAAATGTAGTAGACCCAAATGCTTCCGCCTTGTCAGGAGTGAGTTCTTTTGACTTTTCAACACTTTCTGTGGAAGAAAATCAATTGACAAACCTTGCTGTCTATCCAAATCCTGCTAAAGATTTTGTAAACATTCAACACAATGAAGTTGCATTACAGAAAATAGAAATCTATTCCATGAATGGACAATTAATTCATTCTCAAAGCAATAATTTAGAAAGAATAGATGTCAATACACTAAAAAGTGGTTTGTATATAATGAAATTATATGCTGCAAATACTAGCAAAACGATAAAACTGATCCGACAATAACACTATTTACTTATAATATTACTCTAAGTTTTTAATTTTTAGTAATATTATAAGTAAGTATAATCATCATCAAAACAAAAATAGAATCTGTTTTTAATTAATGAAAACACAGGACTAAAAAATTAGTTATGATTCCTACAATAGAATATACAAAAAGTGGAGACATTAGTATAGCGTATCAAGTCTTTGGATCAGGCTCAATAGACTTGGTATACATTCCTGGTTGGGTTTCTAATATTGATTGGATGTGGGCGTGTCCAGAATTAGTAGACTTTTTCCAAGAACTTGGCAAAATCGTACGAATTATTCTGTTTGACAAAAGAGGTACTGGGCTTTCAGATCGTATTGTAGAACTTTCTACGCTCGAAGAACGTATGGAAGATATCAAGGCGGTTATGGATGCCACAAACTCTAAAAAAGCTATTCTTTTTGGACATTCGGAAGGTGGAAGTGTATCAGCACTTTTTAGTGCGACTTATCCCAATAAAGTACACGCGTTAATTACGTTTGGAATTTTTGCAAAACGAAGATACTCGGAAGATTATCCTTGGGCGCCAACTGATGAAGAACGTCAAAAAGTGTACGACATGATTGAAAATAGTTGGGGAAGTGGTCAAATGAATTTAGAAACTTTAGTGCCCTCCAAAGCTGATGATGCGCAATTCATGAATTGGTTGGCGAGTTATTTCAGATCTGGAGCGAGTCCAAGGGCGGCTATGGAACTTACCAAAATGAATACACAAGTAAACATTATTGACATTTTGGGCTATATAAAGGTACCGACCTTACTCATGCAACGCACCAATGATATTGACGTGAAGATTGAGGAAGGTAAATTTATAGCGGAACGCATCAAAGGTTCAAAATTTGTGGAATTTGATGGAAATGATCACCTTTTTTGGGCAGGAAACACAAAGGAAGTTTTGGTAGAAATGAAGAACTTTATCTACCAATTAGAGCCCTGTGATGATTGCTATAAAAAACAACTCTCTACCATTCTATTTGGACAATTTATGGCTTCTTCAGCAGCAAGCTTACAAACGGAATTGATCGCTGATTTTATCCAAGAATATGGAGGTAAAATCATTCGTAAAGATAAAAATTTCTTCATGGTAGCCTTTGAAATTCCGAGTAAAGCTATCTGTTTTGGAATCAAACTACTGCAGCGTTTAGAAGCTAAAGAGATTCCGTTTTCTGCCGGAATTTACATGAAAGAAAGTGCTAATGACTACAATGATGCTTTGACACATCGTGATAATTATATGGTCGCAGCAATGCTATCCTTAGTAAAAACCAACAAAATTTTAGTCACACAAGCAATCAAGCACTTATTATCGGGAGCAGCATTCAATTTTACCAAAAACACTACCATGCTAACCTATGCAACGCATGAGTTATGTAGGCTATACAATGTCACAAAAAAATCGATTCCGAAAGATGAAATCGCTCACCCTTATGGATTCTCAAAATATGATTCATTTTTAGAAGATATATTGCAAATTATTGATGAGCATATAGATAATAACGCGTTTGGAGTAGAAATGCTTACTAAAAAAACAGGCGTAAATGAACGAAAATTGCAACGAAAAATAAAAGAAACAACCGGGAAATCTCCTAGTCAGCTAATCATGTTTATACGTCTCAAAAAAGCGAAAGCGGAGCTGTTATCAAACAATCACACCGTATCAGAAATTGCTTTTAAATATGGTTTTTCGAGTCCGTCGTACTTTTCAAAATCGTTTAAAAAAGAATTTGGAATGCGTCCTACAGAAGTAATTAATTCAAAATAAAATTGGTTCATAAAATAATAAATAGAGATATTAACAGCTTAAAAAACAACAAAATGAATAAAAAATTTTACAAATACATCCTCTGCGTCTGTGCGCTTGCATTTTTTTACAACTGTACTACTAATACCGTTGATGAAGGTGATGTAACTGATTTACCACCAATTGTAGAAACCGTCACCTATGAAGGTGATGTACAAGCCATTATTGTTACAAATTGCGTCAATTGTCATAGTGGGCCTAATGCAAATGCGGGTTTGCAATTGACAAGTTATGCAAATGTAAGAGCTGCTGCCGAGCAAGGAAATCTGCTCAATCGTATCAACAACGCATCCAATCCAATGCCGCCATCGGGACAATTGCCACCTGAAATACGTCAAATCATTGACCAATGGGTCGCTGACGGATATCTTCAAAATTAAACCTTATTAACACTAAAATACAAACAGATGAAAAAAATACTAATCGTAGGTTTTCTTTTTGTAGTAGGAACCGTTTCTGCACAAAAATATTACACTAAAACAGGAGAAACAGATTTTAAAGCGTCCGTAGAAGCTTTTGAACCTGTAGAAGCAAAAAGTAACAGCACCACCGCAATTTTACAAGTAGGTTCAGGTGATATAGCCGCATTATTATTCATGAAATCATTTCACTTTAAAGTGGCATTGATGGAAGAACATTTCAATGAAAACTACATGGATTCGGATAAATTTCCGAAAGCTACTTTTAAAGGGAAATTGAAAGATTTCAGTATGTCTGATTTGTCTGCTACAGCTAAAGAATACAAACTTTCAGGCACCTTAACCGTTCGCGGAAAAGCAAAAGACATAGAAACCACCGCAATGATTACTAAAGATGGCGATAAAGTTGTCTTTACATCATTCTTCACGGTAAAACCACAAGACTTTGATATTGAAATTCCAAGTATTGTACGAGATAAAATTGCAAAAGAAATTAACGTAACCTTGAATTATGAGCTTGTCGAAAAGAAGTAAAATCCTCATCGGATTAATCCTCATAATTGCTATTGTAGCTTATGCTGGTTACAGTTATGCGTATGCGCCACATACAGAAATTAATGATATGGAAGTCACTTTCACAGGAACTTCTAAAGATTTCTTAGAAAAAATAAAAGAAAATCCTGAAAGTTGGACGCAAGGTGAAAAAGTAATTGAACTTACGGGTACAATTACTGCAACTGACGAAAAAGGAATTTCGCTCAATGAAAGCATCTATTTTCAATTGGCAGAAGGAACATCGACTGCAGAATTAAAAGAAGGAAACACTATACATGTCAAAGGTAGAATTATTGGATATGATGATTTATTAGAAGAATTAAAACTCGATAAAGCAATTATCATCAATAAATAACTCACTGTTGTCTGATAAAAGATAAAAGAACGCTGCGCTTTTAGATCATAGAGCAAAGACTAAATAGTAACTATTTGAAAAACAATTCTTTTGATTACATTTTTTGTGCTCACCAAATAATTTTCTTAGTAAAGCGATTGAGAAAAGTATGGTTTTTTTATGAAAATATTTTAAAAATTCTTTCATAGCAAGGTTTTCACAAGAATTGGAAAAATTTTATCGGACACTTGAAATAAAATATAAAAATAACACTAACCATTAACAAATGAAACACTATTATTTACTTGTAATATTCTCTATATGTAGTATGAGTTTATTGCATGCACAAGATGATTTATTAGACGAACTAGAAGGTGATGCAACACCGCAAACTTTTGAATCTCCTGCGTTTAAAGCGATGAAAATCGGAAACTTACAATCGACCAAAGTGGCTGCAAAAGGAGATTTTTATCTCTATGTTTCACACCGATTTGGAACGTTGGATGACGGATTGTCTACTTTTTTCGGGTTTGATAATGCAAACACTAAAATACAACTAGTCTACGGACTTCTTGAGGGTTGGCAATTTGGAATTAGTAGAGAATCATTGCGACAAACCTACGCGCTTTCTACAAAAATGAAACTAAAAAATCAATCGGATAGTTTTCCTGTAAATCTTGTTGGATATGCTACGGTGAACATCAACACGCAAGTGCGAAAAGACCGTTTTCCATTCTTAACTTTTGATGATCGATTGAGTTATACCACACAATTATTGATCTCAAGACGATTTAGCAATAGCTTTTCGTTGGAATTAGCACCTTCGTATGTGCGTCAAAACTTAACGTTGGAAGCTGCACAAAAACACGATCAATTTGCGATGGGCGCGGGCGGACGTTTAAAAGTAAGCAAGCGCATGTCGATCAATATGGATTATGTGTATAATTTCAGTAGAGCAGACAATTCTCAATTCAAAAATCCATTGACCATTGGTGTGGATATTGAAACTGGTGGGCACGTATTTCAATTGTTATTTTCCAATGCACAATCGACCAACGAACCAGGCTTCATCAGCAATGCTGAAGGCGATTGGGGCGATGGAGATATCTTCTTCGGATTCAACATTGTACGTGTATTTTAAATAGAAATCATACAAATAAAAGAAAGGCTTTCAAATAATATTGAGAGCCTTTTTTGTATCTATAAATTTTTTATAGAATTTAAAATATTCGTACACCTAAGCTTCTCGACCGCGCTCGAAGTGACAATGCGGTGATTTCATTTAGGATTTATATCACTATTTTTTACATCGAACTCACGTTAATTTAGTAAATAAAAACCGAATAGAAAATCCGCGAGGATTTTCGTAAGTAGGCGAGAACTAGCCATTAATTATACACGTAGCTGGCAAACGTTTTTCTTTAGTTTATAGTCAAATTGACTGTAATAAATTCAGTTGGACTTGACTTAAATTTCAATTCGTAATCTCCTGAATTTGTTGGAATAAACTCATAATTTACGGTTCTTATTGGCATATCATCAGTACAAATACATCCTTCATATTTTGCTTCCACTTCAATAGTTCGTGTATTTCCGTTATTCGTTTCAATAAATTTCCCTAAACCTCCACAACCATTAATGACTCCAAATTTCACTTCAATATTCATAATTTGATTTACGTTTCCAGTATTTGGTGAAACTACAGAAGTAATATATTCAGTTTGGTTTGAAATACATTCTTCATCTTTATCATCATCATTATTACAGCTGATTGATAGTCCGAAAATCATCATTGAAATAAATATAATTCTAAAAATTTTTTGCATCATTTTCTTTTTTTAATTAGATGCTAAATTTACTAAATGGTTGCGTCAAATGTTTGCCAATGTTTTTGTGTATGGCTCGTTGTGTTGGCTAGGTCTAAATTAGTAAAAGAAAACGAACCAGAGGAAAATCCGTAGGATTTTCCGAGTACACACAGAACTAGCAATTTGCTATACACGTCTTTGTTAGCAAATGTTTTATTCTATTTTTGCATTGAAGAGTACATCAGCGTTTACCCAATAAACTTCTCCTTTTTCAACACCTGCCCATCCTTTTTTTTCAGGGTTATTATATCTTCTGGAGTAGATAAAATATTTTCCGTCAGCAGACATATACGGACAATAATAGCGCCAACTGCTTTCATATTTTAATGGTATTTCTTTCGGTTTTGTCCATTCACCATTATCATTAAACGTTATTTGAAATTTACCTTGTCCATTAGTAATGGCATACCGCTCATCTGGTGAAACATAAGTTATTAGTTCCTTTTTCTCTGTCTTAGTGTTTTTGATAACAGGTGTTTCAAATTTTTCATTTCCTAAATATTGTGCACGGTATGTGTTCATTCCTCCTTCATCACTTGGTCTATTTGAGCGAAAATATAAACTCCCATCCGCTGTAACAACAGGGTAGGTTTCTAAATATTCGGTGGAAACCAAAAAATCCACTTTAGAGGCTAATTCCCATTTACCGTCCACTTTTTTACTTTTATAAATGTCTGGCGGTATCGTGTAAAGTTCTTCTCTGGTAACATCATTTTTATAGAGCTTAGGGTCTACACCCAGAAAATACATTGTCTTTCCATCTTTGGTAATTGTTGGGTCACAAGCAACTGAAAATAAGACATTATCGTTATACATTTTAATGGGTGTAATGTCAGACCACTTGCCATTAATTAATTCAGAATGGTGAATAACAAAGCTGTTGTCTACAATCCTTGAAAAGAACATTTCTGTATTGTCATAATTAAAAACTACATTAAGTTCGATATTGCTAGTATTAACAATTGATGGTGCAAATAATTTAGGAATTGTAGAAGGAGGTTCTTGGTCGAAATATGAAATAGTGTTGTTTTTACAACTAAAAAATGTTACAATGATTAAGAAAATCGATAAAAATTTATTCATCTTGGTTTTATATGTTTGCTAATGTTTGGCTCGTTGCGGAAAATCAGCTATGATTTTCCACCGTAATCTAAAGATAGAAAATTGGAATGAATTCCGATTAGGAATTCAGCCGGAATGAGCTATACACGTAGTTGCCATTTCGTTGTTTTTTTAGAGTTTAAATTATGTCATTAAATTTTGTTTTCCGATTTTCAGCGTTCAAGTGAATTCAGTCAGCGTTTTATTCCGCAAAGATTTTCAATTCAGATTGAGTGAGCAATTCCGCAACTTGCTAAATTCCGCAAACAGATCAGTTTTTATTTCTTATCTGTTTGCTTAATTGTTCTGTAAGCATTAAAAAGTGAAAATGTGTTTAT
>CAYGPQ010000046.1:0-12690 GCA_964351775.1 uncultured Kordia sp.
AATTGAGGTTTACTTGGAAAAAGCAATCTGAAAATACTGCTCTTTGGGAACAAGCGTATTTTGATGAAAAAGCAAAAGAGTGGGAAACAAATTGGACAATGGAATTTACAAGAGAAAATAAGTATATAGACAAGAAAAATGTAAATAATAATAATTTTGAAACTCACGAAGCGAAATTTTAAAAAAGCCAAAGATTTCATTTTGGCAAATGCAAGAATGATAGAACGAAGATTGTTTGACTTCCACTTTAATGAAGGTTCCACAAATGGAGTTTTTCACGCAGTGTACGCGTATCGAAATACTGACGGAGGTTTTGGTTATGGAATGGAACCAGATACAGCATCGCCCGAAAGTCAACCACTTTTCAGTATCATGGCGCTGGAAACCTTAGACGAAGTTGGCTATCTAAATGCTGAATTAATCCTAAACGATTTTATGCCGTATTTTGAAAGTATTACCACTGAAAAAGGAGGGATTCCGTGGATGTTTAGACCTAAAAGTGAATATCCGTGCGGCGAACACTTTAAAACTGTCAAAGAATGGGCGGCACTTAGTACGACTTCATCACTATTGGGAATCCTTGAAAAGTATAAAATAAACATTCCTTGGATGAAAAATGCAGCACAATTTGTTTGGGAAGAAATTGAACGCATACAAGAAAAACACGTTTTTTGTCATCTATGTACACCAAGACGATTACAATTTTTGCAATACACTAAAAACAGAAAAAAAGCAGCGGAAGCAATGAGCGATTTAAAAAATTGGATCGTTGCTGACGGAGTGCTTTGCAAAGATACATCGGATGATGGTTGGGGATTGTATGGAAAACCACACAGTTTGATGTATGCTCCATATCCTGATCATATTTTGAATCCTATCTTTTCCAAAGAAACCATCGAATCAGATCTAGAAGGATTAATAAACAAACAAAAAAATGATGGACGATGGGATACTTGGTACGGAATTAGCGAAGGAACAAAACTAGAATGGGCAGGCATACAAACGCTATGGACATTGAAAATTTTAAAATCATACGGAAGCATTTAAAACTGAAAACGACATGAAACTTTCTTCAAAATTCAAAGACATTTATGCGCAAATCTACCCAGAAACGACCAAACTGGGAGATTTGCGAAAAATTGCCAAAGAGATCAAAAAAGATCATGCATTAGCTCTGGAACTTTGGTCTACAAGTGAACTTTTACCGCAACTATTAGCAATCCTATTACTAGACAAAAAATTACTGTCGCAAGCGTTTATTGACAACCTTGAACTAGACATACAAAAGCATGAATTTGAAGAGCAAAACCAATTAATGGATTGGCTCATGGCGAACCAGCTTTCCAAAGACAAAAAGACGATCGCTTTGATGGAATCATGGGAAAACAGTTCTTCATCATTACAAAGAAGACTCTTTTGGTATCATCAAGCACGATTAAGATGGATGGGGAATACCAACCACTCAAATACGGAAGCGCTTTTAACCGCAATAGAAGCAAACATGGCAGCCGAACAACCTGAAGTTCAATGGGCAATGAATTACACTGCTGGTCAAATTGGCAAATGGCAAGAAGAACATCGTGCTAGATGTATTTCCATTGGCGAAAAAACAGGTCTTTTTAAGGATGAAGTCGTTCCAAGAGGATGTACCCCAAGTTACTTGCCGAAATTCATTCCGATTGAAGTTGCCAAATTGAAAAAATAGCAATCTTTAAAACCAATAAAAAAACAAAAATTAGCGTATGTTATTTTTAGTTAGTGGAGCATCAAGAGCAGGAAAAACAATCATTGCAAAAAAAATAGCTGCACAAAAAGGCATATCTTATTTCTCTATTGATTGGCTTGTAATGGGCTTTACAAACGGCATTCCCGAATACGGAATTCATGATTTATTATTTCCAGATGAAATTGCGGAAAGGTCTTGGAGTTTTCTAAAAGCAATGTTTGAAAGCATGATTTGGAGTGATGTTAACTACATTATTGAAGGAGAAGCGATCCTTCCTGAATTGATCATTGAGCTATTAAAAAAACATCCCAACGAACTAAAAATATGTTTTGTTGGTTTTACGGATGTTAATCTTGACGAAAAAGTGAAAGATGTAAAGAAATTTAGTGATGGAAAAACCGATTGGTTACATGATAAACCAGATGAATACATACGAGATCACGTAAAAAACATGATCGCTCACAGTATAAAAATAAAAAAATCTTGTAAAAAACATACGCTAACATATTTTGATACCTCAAAAAATTTCATGAATACTATTGAACAGGCGATAGCATATTTGTTAGCGTAATTGCATATAAAAAAAAACGAATTATAAACTTAAGACATCTATAGTCAATTGATTTCCTTCGCCCGCTCCCAAAAACCCCACTCCAATTCACTCAGTTGCTATTTAGGGTTTCCATTCAATTTTTATGAACTAAATTAGTTACTTAGATATCCAACTAATTGTACCCAAACCATTTCAACACTTCTAACGCAACCAATTCAAAGAAAAAGCATCTTATAAAAAACACAATCATGAACTATCGAATTTTACTTTTCTTCATTTTAACACTTGCACTATCTTCTTGTAATAATGATGATGATGATGCCAATCCGTGTCCGACGGAAACCACCATAATAGAAACCACAAGTCTTGAAACCGAATACGGCTGTGTCAATACGGAAAACATCATGGATATCAATTTGCCGTCTGGAGATTTTATAATCATAAGCAATCAACAAGTATTTGACAATCTTGTCACTGAAACTTGCATGCCAAACATTGACTTTACAACCTACGATTTGGTTATTGGTAGACAAGGACTTACAAGCGGATATAGTTCAATTCGCTATGAATTAACTGAGATTTGCGAAACTGGAAATCAAACACTAACCGTTACATTTAATCTAAATACTACTACCGTAGCTCCTACGCTCACATTTCACGCGTTGGTTCCAAAACTTACACCGACACAAGAACTAACCGTTGAAATCGCACTAATTTAAAAAAATTAAAAACCACGTACTAACACGCTCATACAAAACAAATTAACTTCTTACCTTTGGAATGAACCAACCATTCCATATTATGAAAGTTATAGATATTCACGCAATCACACAAACGGGCACCAATTCAAACGAGCACTATGTAGACGGTCGCCCATGCTTTAGTCCGGACGGAAATACCGTTCTTTTTGAACGTACTGGAAACGGAATTTCAAGAGCACAATTTTGGACTGTTCAAATTCCGACCAACATAGAAAAATGCTATTATAAAAGTCATACGTATGGTTGCCTAAGGGCTTCTTGGTCATGGAATCCTACGCAAAATTCAAAGCAAATAGCATTTACAGGAATCTATCCGCAAGGAGATACACCCATGTCACGAATCATGCTTTTAGATGAAAATGGCGTAGACAATAGTGCTACACATCTAACAGTTCCAGGTTATAAAAATGCCGAATTGTCGTATCCAGCTTGGTATCCGAACGAACTTGCTTTATTAATGACCAATTACTCAAAATTAGAACTTCTAAAAGTAAATATGAACTCTTTAGATGCTAAAGTATTAACCAGTGACGCGTATTGGTCAGGTATGGGAACTGTAAATCAAGTCGATTCAAATATGATTGCTTTTGCAGGACAACCCGCAGGTTCTGGAAAGTACAATCAACAAATTAATAAAATATTGCTTCAAGTTAGCAATAATACGCCTGTGATATTTTCAGATCCAGCCAAAGGAGCTATTGGACGTGCGCCATGGTTTAATCCTAACGGAAGTGTGATGGCTTTTGAAGCAAATTCAACACAACAAAAACTTCAAATATTCATACGAGAAGTAGATGTAAACAATCCACAATCACCACCAATAATTCCTGTGAGCAATCCAAAATTTGCGGCACAACATGCCAAATTCTCTCCTGACGGTTCAAAGATGGTTTGGGCTCAAAATGATGGAAAAGGAAGATCTCAAATCTATATGGGAACACTTACAATGTAATCTCTCAAAATTTTCAGTTCGAAAAAAATTAACATAAAATCGTCAAAAACCAAGTAGTTTTACCGTAAAATATAAGCATTTTTAGTGTTATTTTTGGGTCACTTATTTGAAATGATTTCCCTAAAATTACACTATTACATTTTGAAATAAATATAGTATAGTGATGACTACACATGAAAATATACTTATTGGAAGTGATACTTCTACTTCGCTTGCAGCGATTATCAAAAGCTTGCAAGAAGTGAATCAGTATAGTTGTATTACAGCAACACGTGTGTCTGATATCATTCAAATTTCAAAATCAATTCAACCCGTTTTAATAATTCTTAGCTTTTGTAACAATCAACACATCATTAACGCATTGGTCTCTTACAACAGCAATTTTTCGATTCCAATTTTATGTTTACACCAAAAAAATGATCGTCGAAATTTACAATTACACGATGGTTTAGTTGTCTTTACACAATCGTTTGAATATGGAATTCAACTCCATAACCTAAATACAAATGTGCAAGGGATTTTGAAATTGGTTCAAAAAAACAATTCGCCAAAAGCACCGAAAACATTTGCACATAGCGCAACACAATCCAACGATCAACTAAAAAATTTGACACGGTATACCTTAGAACTTGATCAGAAAAAAGCAATATTGGATAAAATCAAAGAACGTATCAAACAACTATATACAGATGTAGATCCTGCTATCAAAATACAATTAATGTCTATTGTAAATACAATCAAAATGACGCGGAGCGATCGTAAACATTGGGACGATTTTAAACAGTATTTTGAAAATATCAATCCGCGATTCTTAAAAGATTTAAGCGCCAAGTTTCCATGCTTAACTTCAAAAGATTTAAAATATTGCTGCTACCTAAAAATGAATATGTCTAACGAAGACATTCGACTCATTTTAGGAATCAATCAAGAAAGTGTCCGCACGCACAAATACCGTTTAAAGAAAAAAATGGTGTTGAAAAAACATCAAGATCTTCACAATTATTTGCAAACATTTGCTAGTTAGTTTTCTCTAAAATATTCAATACAAAACATGTAATATTTCTGTATCTTCAACAGATGAAGTATTGCTGTCTTCATAAACCCTAAAAAATCAACAACCTCGAGGGAAGCACACTAGGTATGCTTTCGAAAATATATTTTGATTTCGAGGCAAGCCTCGGGGAATTAAACCCCTCAATGAGGGATTAAAAATACAATCCGTGTCACCAAAAAGTGAACACACTATTTGTTTGTACACATTTCCTGTTTGTCTACGAATTGTCTACGGAAAATTTCGTATAACACAAAAATGTGCATAAATGGTATACGCCTATTTTGCTTGACATCGCAATTGTATTGCTAATTTTAACATGCTATAAAACCACGTATCTATCATGATTGAAAAAGCACTTCAATTTACAGGAAAAGCACTCAACCAATTTGTCAAAAAGAAATTTGGCTTAGATGAAGATGTCGTAATGATAAATCCCATTATAGATCAAAATGGTGTTGTTCCAAAAGAAAACCAAAACAAAATCATCATTTCGTTGATTCATGTAGAACAAGATAACACCAAACAATTCTACAATAGAAATCAACAACTCAGCAATGGAAACTACGTAAAAGCACCACTTTCCTATCGTTATAATTTATTTACACTCATCACACCAAACTTTGACAGTTATAGTGAAGCGTTAAAATTTTTAGATGCTTCTATTCAGTTTTTTCAAATCAATGAACTAATTGATGCGACACGAAACGCAGAAATACCAAGCGAATTAGGAAAATTAGAATATGAATTTCAGAAAGGCGAAAATTATATGCAAATGCAAAATTTGTGGACAGCGCTTGGCGCGAAATACCAACCATCTGTGATTTACAAAGTGAAACTTGTGACCATTGTTTCTGATGAAATTGACGGATTTGATGCTGGTATCAATGAAATTAACACAAATTCTGACCTAAAATCATAGCTATGACGTATACCACTTTATTTCGAGTTTCCGTGGCGCATACATATTACGCATCAGGTATTTGTGAATGCTTGCAGTACAAAGCAAATACAGATTCGCAAGCGTTGATGCAGAAATACGGATTCATATTAAAATCAACTATCAACGGATTTGAAGTATATGCGGCAACCAATCAATCTATTGAAACGCAACTAAACTATATCGCACAAATTTCAGAAACGACTGCTTTCACTTTCGTGGGAATCACTACAGATCAGAATTTTTACAACTTTACGGAACTTCCAATAAATCAATTAGGCGTACTTACCTACGCAAGCAATCACACAGAAAATCCTACAGAAAACGAAACGGTTCAACTTGCAGAAACCTTTGTTACGGATACCACTATACAAGAAGCGGTTTCCATTACGATCACGTATGATGATATCATCAACTTACATAAGGCAAATGACAATGTGCAATTTAGTATTCAAATGAACGCACGTAAAACCCAATGGAATTACTATGTGATCAACAATTCCAATCAAGAATTTAAACAATTGATGATTCAAAGTGACAACGAAATTCAATTTTCAGGACCCACAGCAGTAACGCTTCAAAATGGACAAGATGCGTTGTTATTTTCATCAGAAACCACCAAAATACCGTTGAAAAACACGGTCAAATATACCTTTAACCTAATCAATACAAAAGCAACACTATCAGGCGAACGAACAGAAATCATTATCAAAGGATTGCCCATTCCAAATCCGCAAAATTTACACGTAAACAATGACCATACAATAGCATCTTTGATATATGTATATATCTAAAATGCCTTATTAAATACTAATTAAAATTAACACGAACTAATAACTATGTTTTATGAATTTATCAACCATTAAATCTCCAGGTGTTTATATCAATGAGATCAATGGATTCGGAAATTCGGTTGTCCCTGTGGCAACTGCTGTTCCCGCGTTTATTGGATATACACCACAAGCGATGTACGAAGGGAAATCGTATACAAATGTACCAACGAAAATTACGTCTTTTACAGATTTTCAGGCAATATTTATGGTGCCAAGTCCCGCGCCGCCCGCAGATCCTGCAAAGCAATATAGCCCGCAGTACTATTTGGTAGCTGAAAAAAGTCAACCCGAAAAAGGTGACTATATGCTCATTGACGGAACTTTTTATTCCATTGTTCCAGATCCAAACACTATTTACTATCTATACAATAGCATTCGTTTATTCTACGAAAATGGTGGTGGAGACGCATATATTGTATCTGTTGGAACGTACGGACCTGCCTCAGGAAAACCAATGACACCATGTGATCAAATTGTAAATCCAAATGTACAATTGAACGATCTTACCAATGGACTTGCTTTGTTGAAAAATGAACAAGAGCCAACAATGTATATTTGTCCAGAAGCAACCTTACTTTCTGTCGCAAACAACGGAACCTTAATGGCTTCTATGCTATTACAAGCGGAAGAAATGCAAACTGCGGTATCAATTTTAGATATCATCGGCGGAAGAAATCCTGATCCAGTAATGTGGATGGATGATATTACAACCTTCCGTGACAATACAGGAGCCAACGGTTTAAACTATGGAACCGCGTATTATCCATTTGTAGGAACTACCATTATGCAGACTTCTGATTTAGACTATACCAACTTATTTGGTGGCGATTTAAAACAATTACAACCATTATTAAGTCCGGCAGACAATCCTGATCCAACTGTAGAAACCATTATAGGAAACATTGAAAACCCGCCAGGAACGCCATTAACCGTAAGTCAATACAATAACTCTCTAATTGCAGCGAGCCAAACGTACAGCACCATTATTAACCATGTATTGAGTGATGCAAATATGTTACCCCCAAGTGGTGGAATGGCAGGTGTAATTACCGTTACTGACAATGAAGTTGGTCCTTGGCAAGCGCCAGCAAATACCTCCATGGTAGGTGCATCTTCACTTCCAATAAAACTATCGGAATCACAACAAGCTGACTTAAATGTCGATGCCGTTTCAGGAAAATCAATCAATGCCATTCGTTTTTTCAACGGTCTTGGAATTCTAATTTGGGGTGCAAGAACGCTTGACGGAAACAGTCAAGATTGGCGTTACCTTTCTGTTCGTAGAACCATGAATTTCTTAGAGCAATCGTGTAAACTAGCTGCGCAAGCGTATGTATTTGCACCAAATGACAAAAATACGTGGGAAGCTGTTAAAACAATGATTGGAAGTTTCCTTACAAGTATTTGGAAAGAAGGAGGATTGCAAGGAGCAACTGCTGCTGCTGCTTTTTCTGTAGAATGCGGTTTAGGATCTACAATGACATCAGATGATATTTTAAACGGATTTATGAATGTAACCATCAAAGTTGCAGTAGTACGTCCTGCTGAATTTATCGTACTGACATTCCAGCAACAACAAGCAACTTCTAGTTAATCTATAATTAGAATCAAGAGTCTTTAAACAAAATATAAAATTAACATTTAAAAATATAAAATTATGGCTGATGATGGAAGTAAAGAAGGGTCAACATGGCCCATGCCAAAGTTCCGATTTGAAGTAGATTTAGGAACTGAACTCAAAGGAGTAGCCTTTCAGGAAGTATCTGGAATGGACGTCGAAAACCAAATCATAGAATACCGCAAAAGTAACAGTCCGTTATTTTCTACTGAAAAAATGCCCGGTATTGTAAAGTATGGAAATATTACGATGAAACGTGGTGTTTTTGTCAATGACAATACATTTTGGAATTGGCATGCAGAAATTTCTATGAATACCATTAAAAGAAGAACTGTAATCATAAAGCTATTAGATGAAGCCGGAAAAGTAACAATGCAATGGACACTCAATAATGCGTGGCCAACAAAAATTACGAGTACCGATTTAAAATCTGATGGAAACGAAGTTGCAGTAGATACCTTAGAAATTGCGCATGAACAACTCATCATAACAAATGGATCATAGTGATTATCCTGTTGGATTTTATTTTTCACTTTCGTTTGAAGGTGAAGATGCGGCTTTCAAAGAAGTCACAGGTATCAGTAAAGAATTGAGTGTAGAAGAAGTGGCTAGCGGCGGAGAAAATCGATTCAAATATCGATTGCCAACGGTAAGTGCTAGTAAAAACTTAATTCTCAAAAGAGCCATAGTTCCAGCAGGGTCAAACCTCATTACATGGTGTGCAAACACGTTAGATGCTGGATTATCCACTGCAATACAAACTCAAGATGTGTCGGTTGATTTGTTAGATAATGAAGGAAAAGTATTGATGAAATGGACATTTTACAATGCGTATCCAATAAGCTATGCAGTTTCTGATTTGAAATCGCAAGAAAGTGAAATCTTAATCGAAACCATTGAATTAGCCTATACCTATTTCAATATCAAATCAACCACATAACCTATATACAACTCGAATTATGCCCATAGAAATCAGAGAATTAGTCATAAAGACAGAAATAAAAACGGTTCATGAAAACCTACATAAAAAACTGAATGCACACGATACTTCAGCATTAAAAAAGGAACTATTGGATAGCTGCAAACGGATGATTTCTGAAGCTCAAAAACGAGGAAAGTATAACAGATAAAAGAATTCACATAACAAATTGAGGTAAATCTCAGCGGACTTACATCTCGCTAATCAAGTAAAATCACGATTATGTCATTAGAATACATGAAAATAACGGGTTACAAAGACGAAAACTTTACACAAGCGGTGTCGGGTGATCCGTATCATCTAATGATCAATCCAGAGTCTATAAAATGGAGTCGAACTATTGAATACAATGAACAACAACCGATAGATACGAGTTCAACCTCTCAAAAATACAAAAGTACACCTAGTGATAATCTTAGTTTTGATATTGTCATCGATTGTACAGGTATTGTTGATAACAAACGAACCGATCTTACCAAGGAAATACAAACCTTAGAAGACATTGTATACACGTACAACGGCGACATTCATAGACCCAATTTCGTAAAAATTCAATGGGGAAGCGATTTGGTGTTTTACAGCGTATTAAAATCATTTGATACCACGTACACATTATTCAAACCCGATGGAAGCCCGTTAAGAGCTAAAATTTCACTGAGTTTCGGGAAATATATTTCGCCTGACAAACGTACAAAAGAAGACAGTGAAAGCTCTCCCGACATTTCACACATGGTGGAAGTAATACAGGGCGAAAGCTTACCACAATTATCTAATAAAGTATGGAACACACCTTACTATTATATTCAAGTTGCGCAATACAACGATCTTAATAAATTCAGACAATTAAAAGGAGGACAACAATTATTATTTCCACCCATTATAAAACCAAGCTAAATGAGTGCATCAACAACAATTACTAGTGGCGGTTTAGTCACATTTACAATTACAACCAATGGAAGTGCTATTCCTGATACGATTGACGTACAATCTGTTGAAGTAGAAAAAGGTGTCAACCGAATTCCTATCGCAAAGATTGTCGTTATAGACGGAACACCCGCTACGGAAACCTTTGAAGCAAGTTCATCTAGCACATTTGTTCCTGGAAACACCATGACCATTGAAGCGGGTTACGATTCTAAAAATCAAGTCATTTTTAAAGGAATCATTACCAAACAAAGCATTCGTATTCATGGTGGAATGGGTTCAGTACTGGAAGTAGAATGCCGTGATGAAGCTATAAAAATGGTCGTCGGACGTAAAAGTTTGACGTATTCCAAGAAGAAAGATAGCGACATCATGAGTACTATTATTGGGAATTATAGTGGACTAAGTGCGGATGTAACTGCAACCACCACAGAATGGCCAGAACAAGTACAATACTATGCAACTGATTGGGATTTTTTACTCGCTCGCGCAGAAACAAATGGAATGATTGTCACCGCATTAAACGGAAAAGTAGCTGTATTTGATCCAAGTAAGGATACCACTTCGGTATTAGAAATTGCGTATGGAAACAACCTGTTAGAATTTAATGCGTCATTAGATTCCGTTACACAATTGGGTTCGGCAAAAGCAACTTCTTGGGATTATACCACACAAAAAACCATTTCTGGAGATGCCACAAGTAGTTATGCAGGTCCTGGAAATTTATCCTCCAAAAAACTCTCGGAAGTGGTTGGACTGTCTGATTATGAATTGCAAACGACAGCACCCATTCAAACTGCCGATTTGACAAATTGGTCCAAAGCAGCGTTGGTAAAAAGTGCCTATTCTAAAATTCAAGGAGCTGTAAAATTTCAAGGAAGCAGTTTGGTGGATCCAGGAAAATACATCACGCTTGCTGGATTGGGCGATCGTTTTAACGGCGATCATATCATTTCGGGTGTACATCATGTCATTGGGCATGGAAACTGGACTACGGAAGTCTCCGTGGGCTTATCACCAGTTTGGTTTACAGAAGAACCCGATGTGATGGCGCCACCAGCTGCTGGATTATTGCCGGGCGCACAAGGATTGTTTAATGCAACCGTAAAGAAGATGTATGAAGATCCCGATAGTCAATATCGTGTATTAGTTGATATTCCATTATTTGACCCGAATGGTGAAGGATTGTGGGCACGTTTAACAAATTTCTATTCCACTGCAGGCGCAGGCGCATTTTTTATGCCTGAAGTCGGTGATGAAGTCGTTGTTGGTTTTTTAAATGAAGATCCACGCTATCCAATCATTTTAGGAAGCATGTATAGTTCATCCAGCAATAAACCATTTGACGGTTTAGATCCAGATGAAAAAAACACGATCAAAGCTTTTGTGTCTAAAACGGGAATCAATATAAAATTTGATGATGAAAACAAAGTGCTTACACTAGAAACGCCAAGTAAAAATACGGCCATTTTTAGTGACAAAGACAAGGAAATTACAATCAAAGACCAAAACAATAATAGCATTGTAATGTCTGACAGTGGCATCACGATTAAAAGTGATAAAAGCATCACTGTGCAAGCCACACAGAATTTAACGCTCAAAGGCGATCAAGGAGTTACGATTGAATCTTCTGGCGGCGATGTTCAAATTAAAGGAATGAACATTAAAGAAACTGCGCAGATGCAATATTCAGCAGAGGGAAGCATGACAGCATCGTTACAAGGTGGCACACAAACCACTATAAAAGGTGCGATGGTGATGATTAATTAGCTGTTAGCTGAAAATTAAAAAACTGAACGTCACTTCGAGTGAAATTTCGCAGAAATTTAGTATCGAGAAGTACTTTAAAAAAACAATAGAAAACAGACGAAAGAACAAAGAGTCCATACTTTTTTAAATCATTCAATCTTTGAATCTTTCAATTAAAAAAACAAAACTATGCCACCAGCAGCACGATTAACCGATTTTCATGAATGTCCAATGGTCACACCAGGTGTGCCTCCAATACCACATGTTGGCGGACCCGTTGTAGGGCCGGGAGAACCTACCGTTTTAATTGGCAAATTACCCGCCGCACGCGTGGGTGATATGCTCGTCTGTGTAGGACCACCAGATTCTATTGTAAAAGGATCTGCAACCGTGATGATTGGCGGAATGCCAGCCGCACGTTTGGGAGACACAACCGCACATGGCGGATCTATAGTATTAGGAGATTTTACAGTGATGATCGGTGGATAAACAAGCAAACATAACAAAGGAATTTTTAGGCTCAGGTTGGTCATTTCCAGTCACATTTTTGGCGGGAAATTGTCAATTGCAGCTTACGAAATACGAAACAAACATCAATGAAATG
>CAYGPQ010000046.1:12700-36375 GCA_964351775.1 uncultured Kordia sp.
ATTTGATCATGCAAACAATTGCAGGAGAACGTCCTTTTGAAGCACAATTTGGTTCTGGATTGCAGACGTTTTTCTTCAAAGAAATGCGCCCAACATTACAAGGAGAAATTAGAGAAGCGATCAAAACTGCACTTTTAAATAATGAACCGAGAATAAAGGTTTTATCCGTTGAAGTGGCATTTGCAGATTTACAAACAGGTTTGGTGGAAGTAACCATCAATTACATATATAACCAAACAAATACGAGACATAATTATGTGTATCCTTTTTACATAAAAGAAGGAACAAATTTACAACGATAACCCAATGAATCAATTTGATCAACATACCGCAATGATGTCACTAGAGCAAGCTTTGGTGCCTACTGCTGGCTTGGTTGACAGTCGCACAGAAGCAGACAATTTGCGCTTATTAGTGGACATTGCTTCATTATTCAATTTTTACGATCAAACTAATAAAATCAATGGTAATTGGTCGCCTTTTCTACTAAAAGATCCAGTTTTCTTAGTCGCTTCCATAGCTAAAACGTCGTTTCAAAAAGCATATTCGTTATTCATCAATACCTGCTTAAAATTGGAAAAGTCTTTGCAGACAGATCTTGACACTGCGTTTATTTCAAATGCGTTCAATCAACTTTTCGATCAACTTACCTATATTTTTCATACGATTGAGCGATGGACGTATTACATGCAGCAATCTAGTTTGGAATACAATCTCAAAACCTATATCATTCAACAAGTAAAAGAGAAACAGAGTGCATTACTTTGGGCACTTTTAGCATTAAAAAGTGATCTTAATATTAATGGAATTATTCCAAATATTAATCCTGTAGATACGTTTGCTTATGAAAATTATGATAAAAAAATCTGGAAAGAAAGCAAAGGAAAACAACCGTATTGGGTGCTCTTAAACTTGAAATTTTCGCCAGAAGACGATTATATTTATTACTTTTTTAAAGATTTTATCACGCTTATAGAAAAATTAGCCAAACTACTACAAGGTTCATTTTCAGCTATATCAAAAGAAATTAGCACTATTCTTGAAGCTGCAAATACTGCGTTGACAAAAACCTTAGACCTCTTTTTTTCCATGACGGAGCCTATTGCGAAAAAAGTAATTGAATTTACGATAGACCTTGCTGAATTTGTACATACGATCATTCACAAAATTAGAGAAGAAGTAAAAGAAAAACTGAAAAGCCTTGAAAATAAAGATGTTTCCGATGCTGTACAAAATATATTAGCTGATTTTGATGCGCTACAAGACTCCATAAAAGGAATTAATGGCGAATATAATTATCAAGATTTCAAAAAAATAGTTACTGCAATTCTCAAAGCGTTGAAAACGATTGTCATCGATATTACAGAGCTACTTTTAAAATTTGGAGAATCCATCTTTAAAATTATTCAAGAAATTTTTGAAGTTATCGCAACAACGTTCATCCAGATTGCCAAAGATCTTTATGACGCGTTGAAAGCAATTATAGGGTATATTTTAACGAAACAAGTACGACAAGATATTTACAATGGTATCAAAGGAACAGGGAAATCATTGTTTGCATTTTACAGCAATTGTATTTCGTATGCCGAAACGGAATTGGAATCGGTGCAAAACGTTCCGGGACATTTTCCAGATACGATATTACTGCGGACTTTTACGAGTTTGTTGAAAATTTATCAGGCACAACTGAACTCATTATCAGAAAAACATCTCAACTTTTATTATGGCGATATTTTAAAGCAACTTCCCAAAAGTGTTTCGCCAGATACCGTTTTTGCTGCTAGCGATTTGGCAAAAAAAACAGCCACATTCCAACTTCCAAAAAACACCGTATTTACGGCTGGTTTAGATGCAAATAAACAAGCAATTTTATTTGAAACTACCAACACTGTTTCGCTAAATCCGGCTAAAATTGTAACTGCCTATACGCTTGCACAAGCAAACGATACCAGTTTATATCTACAAAAATTACCGCCTGTAAATGTGGTCGCAAAAGATGAAGATGGTACTATTAAATCGTGGAAAACCTTTGGTTCGCAAACGACGCCAGAAGGTGCAAAACAATATATGGCACTTACGTTGGGTTCGCCGATGTTTTTTCTAGCGGAAGCGAACACAAGAACGATTACAGTAACTTTTACGCTATCAAACTCAAACCCATCAGCTATTTCTGAAAACAATACCGTTTGTTATTTCAGCACAAAAGATGCTTGGTTTGAAATTCCTGAAAACGAAATTTGTGTGGAGCAAAATAGTAACATCGTCACACTGACAATTACGTTAGCTCAAACAGATCCTGCAATTACTGCATTCAGCAAAAATCCTGATGGATATACGAGTGAATGGCCGCTACTAAAAATGGTTTTTTTAAATATAGTAGCTATAAAGAATCCAACAACAATTGAAACACTTGACATTGCTGTGAACGTCACTGGTGCACAAAACTTTGTATTGTATAATGATTTTGGACAATTGAACGCTAAAAAACCGTTTCAGTTGCTTGGTCCAACGCCAACTGTTGATCAAAGTTTTATGGTTGGTAGTGCGGAAATATTTAGCAAACCAGCAAGCGATGTTAAAATTCATCTTACATGGAATACATTTCCAGCTAAGTTTGATTTTGCAGCGTATTATTGTCAGTATAATAATTATGCAAACGGATTCTATAATGAAGCCGTAACTTCTGGTTCAGAAGATCAATCAGCCGTAATTTGTCCTAAAAAAGTAACTGAAACACCAACTTTAGAGGTTCCACCAAAACCAAAGAAAGTTTCTTTTTTGGATAGAATTAGAGGCAAAAAACCAGAAACATTAGTAGCAGGAATATCTAGTGAGAACACTCCAACACTTCAATTTACAAATGATGCTTTTAAAGTTTCTTTTGATTTTTTAGAGAATGGATTATGGAATCCTGTTGGAAATGCCGCAACCGATCAAGAACTTTTTACGAAAGACAGAATATTAGCTCAAGAAAAAACCTTCGAGTTTCCAAATTTTCAAACCATTCAAACCTATACAAATCCTGCTTTGCAAAAAACGCCTTTAACGCTTACTGATAAAAGTATTACTGGTTTTTTAAAGATGCAATTAACAGCGCCAGATGTTGGTTTTGGAACTGCCGAATATCCAAATGTTGTGGGAGCTATTGCGCTATACAATGCTGGTGTGATTGCTGTCAAAATAAAACATCCTAGCAGTAAATTGGTAATGATACAACCTCCAAACATTCCTTTTATACCAACTGTGAGTTTTTTTTCGGTAGATTATAACGCTTCCGTAAGCTATGATTTTTCGAATACTGACGAAACATATCCCTTAGAATGTTTTTACAATACACCTTTTGAAAATTATAAAGTGTACGATACGATTGATGGAATTATTACACAAAATACAACAATTGGAAGTTCTCCTAAAAGAAATAAAAGTGGAACGATTACTCCGCTGACAGCATTGCCATTAGTACCAAAATTTTCCTCAAAAGGACAATTATTTTTAGAATTACAAGATGTCATTGCACCTGCAAATGTGAGTTTCTATTTTGAATTGGCACGAACGTACACAGAAAAAGCAGTTGAAAAAAACAAAGTAAGCTATTCTTATTTAAGTACAGATGGTTGGAAAACGCTCACATCTATTGCAGATGGAACGAATGGTTTTACTTGTTCGGGAATCATTACAATCAATATTCCGGCAGACATTACAACCAATCATGAAACTATGGCCGGAAACAATTTTTGGATTGCTATTGGTGCAAAAACTGCTATTGATAATTTTCCGCAAACCTCCTTTTTAAAAACCAACGGAATTACGTTGCAACGTATCGTAAGTCCCACAGATTTTTCAACAGAGAAACCACAAATTAAAGCAAATGTAATTACGAGTCCGGAAACGGCAATTCCTGAAATTTTAGCTACGGTACAACCCTTTGCTTCTTTTGATGGAAAAGCCGCAGAAACAAATCAGCAAATGAATTCACGTGTGAGTACACGTTTAAAAACGAAAGATCGTTTGGTCACGGCAGAAGATTTTTTCAACGTCATCCGATTAGAGTTTTCAGAAGTATATTATTCAAAAACCATTTATAAAAAAGCAAAAAAACAAGCGTATACGTATGTCATCAAAAGAGTTTCAGAAGCTACAGAAACCAATGCGTTTGTACCGCTTTTGAGCGAATGCAACGAATTGGAAATTCAAAAGTATATCAAAGAAAGAGTTTCCCCTTTTGTGAAGGTTTCTGTAGAAAATTTTAAACTGAATTATGTAAAAATTACGGCAGACATTAAACTAAATAGTAATGAAGATGTAACGACTGTTTCCAAAGAAATCAACAACGATATCAATATCTATTTAGCACCTTGGATCACAAGTACGCAAACACAAATTACCGTTGATACAGGTCTAAATACAGCGCAATTAGCTTCGTTTATCAACAGTTATGACAGCGTTTTGGAAGTCATTAGTATTTCATTACAAGTTGGCACTAAGGATTTTACCACAGGAAAAATTATATACAACCCAACAAGCACGCAAGAAATCGCACAAAAAGACGGAATGATACTCGTTCCATCATTGAACAACATCACAGAAAACACCTTAATTAAGTACCACTTATGACACAGGAAAACTACATAGTAGATACACAACTTCCTTTGGAACTTGATTTTAAGTCGCTCAAAGCGGAAGGACTTGCCTATATCCAAAAACATAGTGGTACAGAATGGTCCAACTTAAATCCGAGCGATCCTGGTGTAACTATTTTGGAGCAATTGTGTTATGCCTTTACGGAACTTGGCTATTGCGCAAATTTCTCGATGAAGGATATTTTGACGCAGAAAAATGGCGATTTAACTGTTGAAAATCAATTTTATACACCACAAGATATTTTAACCACTTCACCGATTACGATGGAAGATTACACAAAATATATTATTGATCGGGTTGAAAGTGTAAAAAATGTCATCATTAAACCAATTCCTGTAAATCTTCCATTTGTAAACGGTTTGTATCGAGTATACTTATTACGTGATCCAAAATATAATGATCCCACGGTGATTGATTCACCAGAAACAGAAACTTATTACGTATTGAATAGTTCTCGAAACGTAGGTGAATTCTTTTTAATGCCAAAACTATTAACTCCTAAAAGCTATACCATTTCTGGGGATTTAAAATTGGAATCTGGATACGATATCAACACAATCCTTCCAGCAATGATGCAAACCATCAACCAATATATTTTTCCTGATGTTACACAAACGGGGTATGACAAACTGAAGATTGCAGGCGAAACAACGAATGAAATTTTTAACGGTCCAGAAATGCAAAACGGCTGGATTCCATCTGAAAGTATTCAACCAAAAAAAGATGCTATTCAACCTTTCGAAATTACAAAACTCATTCAAGGGATTGAAGGCGTACAATCTATTTCAGGCGTTTCTTTTGGACACGATGACAAACCTGCAACGTGTTCAGAAAGTGAAATTTTAACCTTTGACTTTTCAAGCTCCTTTTTAACGACCACAAAGGCATCAAATCTGCAAGTAAGCACGCATGGCAAATCATTAAATGCGTCACTCAATATGTCTTTAATTGACGAATTGGCAAACATGCAGCAATCGAGTTCACAAATCAACGAAGTGGCTGCGGTACAACTAGTGCCAACACTTCCGACAGGAAAATTTAGAGATATTACGAGTTACTATTCCATACAAAATACATTTCCCGATGCGTACGCTATTGGGCTTAACGCGGTAAATGAAAATACAGCTGATACTCAAGCAGCACAATCGCGACAACTGAAAGGATATTTGAGTTTATTTGATCAAATCTTAAGCAATCAATTTGCGCAATTGGCAAACATTGATAAGTTATTTTCTTTCAAAAATGCAACTACGGGAGCACCCGCAGATTTGGAACATTACAATAATGTAAAAACTGCTCAGGAAAAAGCAACTCCAAAATATCCAGCGCCGTTTGAAGTATTTTCACCGACGTATTTTTACCAATCGTTATATACAAGTGTGCCGAATGTAGAACCGCTTTTGCGCAACAATAAAATATTCAATTTTGGTCCTGTATCACAATCCGAATCGGCTTTAGCACATAACAACTGGTTGCAATATCAAGATGATCCATACAATTCATATATGTACGGATTGTTAGTGTTTACAGAAAAAGATACGGTAAATCTGCAACGCAGAAACGAATTACTCGATCACTTATTGGCGCGTCATGGCGAATCACCTTTAGTGATTGATACGCTTATTTACAGCACGGTATATTCGGGTGATGTATTGAAAGATGCAATCATTATTAAAAGCGTGTATTTGCAAAACTTAGGCATTTTATCGTACAACCGAACAAAAGCCTATAATAGCATTGGTGCGAAAGAGTTAGACACCATCGTCGTAGCAGTGACGCCATCACTTATTGTAGCACTGTCAAAAAGAGAGATTCCTGAGACTGCGAGCGAGCGAGCAGCAGAATTAAAATACATTGCTAGTCATACAGCGGAAGAAGTTGAAAAATATCTAGCGATCAAAAGCACCAAAAAAGCATTCCAAAACATCTTAACACATACTTATAAAAACAATGGTGTATTTGATATTGCGCTGATCAATGAAACACACAAAATCACTGCGCAAGATACACTCGATTACGCAACACTTTCGTTGAAATTAAACTTATTGTTGACACTTCATCCTTTCTATATCAATTTCATACAAAAAAGTGTAGATCCCGAAGCGAATTTGGATGAAAGCGGAAACGTCCCAAATCCATTTCCATCAGCATTGGCGTGTTCACAAATTGAAATTGCACTTTGGATGATTACCGAACGTAAAGGCGTGATTGCCATCGAAACAAATTTGCTATTACAATCGGGAAGTTTTGAAGTATTTATTGGGAAATTAGTCAATGAACCAAATACGTATACCTATTATAAATATTACACTTCATTAAACTATCAAGAATCTATATTACTTGCGGACGCATTTGATACAATGCCAGCTTGTATTGTAGATATCATACTTAGCGATCAAGCTGCCTGGACTGAAGTAGCAGCTACTGATATGTCTGATGAATACGCTGCTAACATCGGACAAACAACATTCAAATGGAATATCATAGCAACATGGAACGATACCGATGAAACATCTATAAATCATCCAATCTTTGAAAGTATGTTGCTATGGATTTTTCCAGATTTTATTCCCGGTTTTCAAACACCCGAATGGCAACAACGTCTCTCCTATTTCATGGAATGTCAATTGCCAATTGAAATACAAGCGAAGCCTTTGTATGCTAACCCGACTGATATGCAAACGTTGATTCCATTATACGTGAGTTGGTATAACGCCAATATTTACAATACAACCACAGCATCGTATGACACCACAACAGCTACTGCAAGCGCAGGAAGTTTGATTGCCATTCTAAAACAACTAAAAACAACGCTAACAGATGTATAATCAAGGAGCACATATCGTCACGCGTTGTCAATGGAATACAGCATTCGATTCCAAAAGTTTGGCACATCAATTACAGACGGATCTTAGTACGTGGAGTTCGTATAAAATGAAGCGTATTATCAATCGTGTGTTTGACAGTATTTGTCCTGAAGGTCAAACCTTAAAAATTAGTAAACTAGCTATTGATTTGGGTGCAATAACCTACGAAAATATGTTGAGCGAGCTTCCTACACGTTTGGAAGAAGCGCTTCGAAATGCGTTGCATGACTTAATTATGTATCCAAAAAGTGGTGATAAAACCTTGGAAATTGTCAACGAACATATTGCACAAATTAATGTGCTACGCGATTTTCTATTGCAAGGAATGATGCCATGGAATTATCAAGAAACGTATGGAACGGCACATCAAATTATGCAATCGCAATTGACCAACAATCGATTGGATGTCATTCAAATGATTCAAGAAATTGGAACAAAAAAAAATGTGCGCAAACGCATTGCTTGGCAATTTACGGATCGTACCATCAAAAAAATTATAGTAGGATTAGAACCGAATAATCATCAACAAATTATCAGTTTTTCGGATGAATTTGTAAAGATTCAAGAAAAAGAAACCATCGTTCAAACGAGTACGAATGATCTTAAAAAGAATATTTGGCTGTGGATTTTAAACTATTTATTTACTGATAGAGGTACTATTTTTAATAAAGTTGCTTTTGTTCGAAATACGCTTGAGCAAATGGCAAATCACTTTAATCTATCGTACGAAGCGCTATTGGAATTGATTGAAAGTGCCATTCATCGCACAAATGAATATTCGCAAATAGATAAAGGTTTTATCGCAATTTTAAGATTATTATCAGACGAACTACATTGCAAATCATTTAGACTGGTAAAAACAGTACAACAAAAAGAAAATTTCTGGATAAAAGTAGCCGATTATTTTAGTCAACCTGCAAAAAGAAGTACTCATATAGCGAAGAATGAGTTTAATGAATTGGTAATTAATTTATCAAAATTAGATGCCAAACGTTTTCAAAAAATGGTGTTGAATGTACCTCAAAAACCAACGACTTGGAAAACCATATTGAAAGATTTGATTCCAGCTGCGATTGAAAATTTGTTTGTGGCAGTATCGCCTTCGCAATCGAAAAATGTACTGACTCAGATTTCATTTTTATCAAAATTAAACACGGCAACTTCGTTACAAGTAGCTACACTTGACTTGTATACATTCGGAATTGAATTTTGTTTAGAAAACCAACATACTTCGGTTTCCAAAGTTGCTTTCTTAACGTATGCCATCCAAAAATTAGCAAAGCAACAACAGCAAACCAAACTTGTTATTTTTGAGCATTTTATCGGTTCTAATGTTACAAACACACCAAAGAAATCAACATTTATTTCCTTATTTAAAGAATTAAATGCACGTTATCAAGACGAAATTTCAGTTACAAAAACAGATGCTTCAGAAGAAACATTACAGCGAATTATTACACAATACATCTCTGAAATTCAACAACATAAAACACATACAAGCGAATTTAAAACGCTTGAAAAAACAATCCAACAATGGATTTCCGTTTCTCCAATAAAATTTTGGAATCATTTGGAGAGCGTTCAAAAAACAACTAAAGTGACCCATCATATGTTGGCACTCATAGCGATGTATGGAACCAAACGATTCTTCAAAAAAGTGCAACCAGAAACGTTTGCCGTATTGGAAAAAGTACAGCGAATTATAGACGAACTCATTGCTAAAAATGCAAAAAAAGCATCCACATTTCGCGCCATCAAACACCTTTTATTAGCGAAAGGTTTTGAAGTAGTATGGAAACATGAAAAATTGAGTTCGGCAAACTTCTTTTCAAAGTTATTATTGACATTGAAACAATCGACAACGACTTCAAAAGTATCAACTACAGACTTCGAAGAGGCAATCCAGTTGGTATTAAAATATCCAAAAACGAAAACATTGGCTTGGTCTTCGCAGGAATTTACAGCCATTCAAAAGCACTATAAAATACAGCAAACTCAAACACCAATCGCCGAGCTATTGGAAATGATACAAGAACCGAATCAGCAAGAAATTGTGGCGGTAAACATGTCGAAATTAGTCCGCGCTAGGAAAATCACAATTCCCGAATTCAAAGCACAGGAAACAACCTTTATTTCCTATTTGCTTTCCAACGGAATCCAAGTTCGTGAGCGTTTGATTTCAAGGTTTTTAAAACAACTTTCAGCAACCAAAACAACGTTTACAGCGTCACAAATAAACGCCATGTTAAACGATTGTTTTTGGCAATCATTGGTGCTGTATGAAAACTATCGCGGAAACGAACGCACGTTTGCAGAACTATTTGCAGCAACTGTAGAAGAAACATTTCCAGTCGTAAACACAACTGCAAAAATGACCGTTAATGCTTTCAAGAACAACACATTAGCAACACCGTATAAAATTTCAATTACAAAATTGTTTGAAGCGTTACGCGAACATTTAAAAACAGCAAATCCAAACATTGAAATTGAGAAAACGATGTATTCATACAAAGAACTATTTGTAGTTGGTTTGGAAACATCACCAACAGCCATGCGAATCCTAATTCGTGAAACGGTTCAAACCAAAAAACAACTTGGATTACTTCGCGAAGCAATTCCTTTTGAAGAATTTATTGTCTTAATCGCAAGTGATATATCAACTTCACAACAAGCTATTTTTAATGCAATTCACATACTATTCGTCCTTGCAAAACAACTTGGAAACGCGCAAATATTGGCTTCGTTACAAGCTATTTTTTGGAAGCAAACTGTCGCTATCATTCAAACTAAAAATACACCTACAAAAGTACTCGAAATGCTTGTGAAGACGACATTTGACAACCTTTCGGAAATTGAAACCTTGGATCAAATTACCATTGCAAAACATATTCAAAATAGCAGATGGAACGTTCCTGAAGTTTTAAAAACGATCTTGATACAAAGACATCGCGTTTTTGAATTGATTTCGGGCGACGTAGAAAAAGTGACACTTTCGGAAGCAATCAAAACCTGTATTGTAAACGGAAAAATTGAACAATTAAGCGAATACCTCATCACACAGTATACAATTCCGGCGTGGTTTCAACATAAAAAAGCTATTGATTATCAAAGCATTGTAAACGAACTTATAGCACAACAACCTTTAATCATCTTAAAAACAATTCGCGATCAACGCATTTCAGCAGTACAACTGACGAAGTTTTCACAAACACTGCGTTTTTCAATTTTAGTGAAATCCTTATTAAAATTATATCCAACACAACAGAAACAATTGTTGGATGTACAGCAACTATATCAACATATTGCGTTGATTTCCATGCCTGGAATTTCAAACAAAAATTTACAAGAAATCTTAGTCGAAAAAGTGCTGACCGCTTGGCAAACGTCCAATTGGAAATTGATTGCAAGTACGAATATATGGAACGAATTTTTATGGGAAACCTGCGCTAAAAAAGGTGTAAAAGAACGCGACTTTTTTAAAGCGATCAATACCATCAAAACCATGTTACCAGCATCATTACAATTGACCTATAAAAGTGTATTACCTATGGTAAAAACACCTGTGAAAATTCCTAAAATAATTGAATCTAAAAAACCTATAAAACGAAGTATGAATACAGAATCAACGAAACTACTAACAGAAGGAATTGCCGTGCCAAATGCAGGTTTGGTATTGCTCAATAATTATTTTTTAATGTTGATGGAACGCTTGGGAATTATTGCTGACAAAGCTTTTAAAACCAAAGAAGATCAGTTAAATGCCGTCCATTATTTTCAATATATCGTTACTGGATTGACACAAACAGACGAATCTTTATTAGTATTAAACAAAGTATTATCAGGGCTTTCGCCAGATGCACCCGTGAGAGATTCCATTGACATGAGCGAAGAACACAAACAATTGATTGATGGATTGATTCAGGCTGCTATTGGATATTGGTCTGCTATTGGCGATACATCTATCAATGGATTTCGCGGAAATTGGTTGGTAAGAAACGGCATTTTAAGCGAAACCGATGACCGTTGGGAATTGACCGTCGAAAAAAGAGCGTATGATATTTTACTGATGAAATCACCCTTTTCATTTTCCATTATAAAATTACCGTGGATGCAAAAACCATTACACGTAACCTGGCCATATTAAACATAAAAAAATCATGAAAAAACACAAAGCACCATCCAAAATAGACAGTAGTTAGGTTTTGAAAATCAAATACTTAACATATAAAATAATCGTAAAGCGATTAAAAATTAATTAACAAACTAAAAAATTAGATTTATGAACTCTTACAATGAAAATCTACATTCGAGTGTCGTTTCGTCGTTGAACGAACAAGAATTAGAGCTACAAAAAGTAAAATCAAAACTAGATGCGTCTATGTTTTCACTTTACTACGCGCAAAGCGAGCGAATTACAACGGCTGAAAAGTTGGAAATAACCAACAAAAAATACCAGTTTGAACAAAAAGTTCACGAACAAGCAATTACAGACAGTGATTTGTCTACCAATGTATTGGCATCTTCAGAAAACGTAAAATCGTATACTGCAAAATCAGTTACAAATACATCCGTAGCCGCAGCAAACGTTCAGGTTGCAGCAAATGCTATTTTAAAACTAGCCAGCGATACTGGAAGCATTTTTAGCATTGTCAATGCGGCTGACTTTGGTACAGAAATTTATACACAAAGCCAAAACGCATACCAGTTAATGAATATTACTGCGTATACTGCTGAGCAAACATCACAGCACAGTATGGAAGCTTCACAATTAATTGCTGAAGTATCCGCAAATACACTTGCAGATAAAGCGACTGTTACGGACACTTCTGTAAAAAACTTATTGAATGTAACTACCGCACAATTTAATGCTACCACACAAGAGTTGGCTGCTGAAAATACGAAATTGGCAACTGCAAATACCAATGAGAAAAAAGCAGAAGGTGTTTTGGAAGACATTAGTGTTGCTTACAATGCTACATTTCAAGCGTATAGACTGAACAACAGCGAATTAAATTTAGATTTAAAAGTTATTGTTCCCACATCTGTGGGCGATCGTACCAACTATACCGTTTCTTTTTCACCGTATAAAAGTCCTTTTGATCAAAGTGCTGTGAACGGAGTAGCCAATCCGGATGGATATCCTGTACAAGATTACTACATCATGTTGGTTAAAGATAGCCAAAATGATACGTTCTCTATCAATAATGCGGAAGATATTGTAGCAAAAAATGATCGTACTAGATTTTATCAAATTACACCACAAAATGCAACTCAACCAATTACTTTACATAAAAATCAAAGGGTGGTTGATTTTTCTAAATCTAACAGTACTATAACCCAAAAAATTTATACCTCTGAATTGTCAGATACGGATGGAGATCCAATGAATTTAGGTGCTAATTACGTAGTGGTAGTCTTTGCAGTATTGTCAACAAACTACAAAAAAATAATCAATACGTTTGATGATTATATGACCGCACCAAGTCAAATGTTTACATTGACAAATCAATTAAACAAAGTGAGTGCTGCTAACATTAAGGCAACCGGAGGAGATTCAGAAGAAGTTATCACAATATCTGACAACCTAGCCACAGGAAGTATTACTGGTAGTGAAACAGAGATTATAGCTGTCGAAAAAATTAAATTTCAAGTGATTGAAAAACCTCAATATGAAGTACAATATCGTTGTGTGTTTTTACCAGATAATACAGATTTAATTAAAGGATTGCTAACTGTTGAAGGATTGGTTGATATTGAAAGAGAAACCAAACAGTTAGAAGAAATAGCTGATTTTTATGATCCTCAAATTTCGGAAACCAAAGAGGAAATTAATTCACTGACTGCTGAAATTTCAGGATTGGAAATACAAGTTGAGCAAAACACTCAAATTATTAATGACGAAAATACCAAACCAGCTCAGAAGAAAAAGTTAGAGAAAGAAAATACGGAATTAAAGGCTACTATTGAAACGAAAAAAGTGGAATTAATTGCTTTGCAAAGTAAATTAGATGTTCTTGAAAGTAGTGAACAACAAGCAATTACAAGATTAACGAAAGCAGATCATGTCAAGCCTGGGTTCTTCTTTAATCTAACGACAGCCGAGCAAATTGCTGCGGGAAGTTATACACCAATTGACAAAGGTGATCCAGATACAGCAAAAGCGGTGTTAACTTATTTAATTAATGAAGCAAAAGTTGATTGGTCAAAAATTGATTGGTCAAAAATTGATATTCAAAAATTAGAAGAAGATATTCAAAATATTATACAAGATATAGCAACACTAAAACTTGTAAAATTTATTGAAGACATGATTACCTTACTTACTGATGTTGGAATAATTGTGAAAGAAATACACAAGGATTTCGAAGACTTCATCAATGATCTTACACTGCTGCATAACGGATATAAGTTGTACTCTATGGAAATTCATATCAAACCTGAAACGACTGATAATTTTGGAAACCGATTAATTGACAAGAATAAATATATTCCAGCAATTGTGGCTATTTCAAATAGTACTGCAGATGTAAACAAGCAGTTTACAAATGCGCTTTCAGACTTTCAACATACAGCTACATTTACGTATGTAGATCCAAATGCAAATGCAACTTACTAAAATTTAAAAAAAAGAAATTATGAGTATACTAGAAATAACAGTTCCGAAACAACAGCGATACGGAATTACCGAACGTAAAAAACAAGAGTTAGATCAGCTTTCGCAGCAAGTATTAGATGCGCAAGATACTGTAGAACAGTATGAAGCTATTGTAAATTCGCTTACACAAAAATCAAATAAATTACAAGCAGAACTTGCCACAGCAGATGCAAACAAAACGCAAGCATTGAGCAACAAAGATTTGTTAGAAACAATGATTGATAACGCAAAGGACTTACAGAATAATTCCGAAATTACCTTTGACGCACTTGTACTTGCCGATGCTAAAATAAAAACCGTTGCCAATGAAATCAAAACAACGATTAACAATTTAATTTATTCAGCTGAAGTCATTAATAAATTATCAAACTTAGTCATTCGCAAAAAAGCAGTCAATCCATTAATTTCTGATGAATTGGTGACGATGGTTACGCAAGCTGGCACGGATGCAAATAATGCAGTAGCACTGACTTTGGTAGCATTACAATCGGTTTTTTCTTCGCAGGCAACTACCTTAGAATCTGAAGCTGCTATGTCGTTACAATTGTTACAGGCAACAAAACTATACGAATTAATGATTGGAAAAGAGGTTGATGAAATTCAAAATGAATTACCTCAAAACACCATTCAATCATTATTAGACGACGCGTATGTAATTACAAGTGCCATGTATAATGAAGCCTTAACAGCCTCTAAAGATACCATTAAGCAACTCAGTGATGTACAAGGTAAACTTAGTGATGCACAAGTACAACTCGCATCTTTACAAGCCGGACTTGCCGCAGCAAATGCAGCAGCGTTAGCATCGTAAATTTGCCTATATTACATGCATTAAACACCTTAAAACATCAGAATTATGGATACTGTATTTAGAAAATTTTATAGAAGTTTTTACAATAGAACCAATGGTTTTATACCCACAAAACCATTGAATCAACATATATATCCGGGCGATTTTTTCCAAATTAAAAACGGAGATCTGATTGTTTTAGGGAATATTTTTAGGAAAAACATACTCAATGCTGACGATGTAACTTTTGAAAATGGCTTAAAACTCAATCCTTCCAATTGGAATTTTAGTGAAGGTGTTACCAAACCCTATTCGGGAAGAGACTCTGGACACAATCCAATTGAAGGAGATTTTGAGTTTAGCAAACAAGTATTAGCTTTTGACGGATTTGGAAGTTTCTTCTTTAAAAGTAGTGCTCCCGAATCTGTTAAATTTGCTAACTGGAGTGATTTTCAAGAAGAACTCATCATCAAAATGACGCAAGTATTATATTCTTTTAGAGAATTGTATATCGTTACCGAAAGTGCTACTGCCGAAAATTGGACACTCGCTATTGCTGGTTCTGACAAAGCAGAATTAGAAATCGCCACAGAATCTGAAAATTTTGGATTGGTTGATATTTTTGGAGATGCTAGCGCCAAAACAATTCAAGCAAGAGAAATTGAATTTTATCATCGCGAAGAAAAAAAGAGACCTTCGTTTTTTAAAGCTAAGAAATTGGTGGTGCAACAAGAAAAACTGGAAGTATTTATCAGTCAACTCATAAGTGACCAAATAAAAGTTCCTTCTTGGGCAAACAATTTTTATCAATATGATTTTCATCATGATGAACTTTCACATTCAACGCCAATTACAACCAATGCACAAACGTGCGTATTAGATATGTTGCAAGCCAATCAGCTCAATCCAAATACAGCATTGCAATATTTTACTTGGACAAATGCAAACTTAGATGATGTAGAAAGCTTATTCAAAAAATATGGAAACTAACGAATATGTACTTTCATTGCATCAAGAAATTGATTGGTTGCAAAACGTCATTAATCATGTAATCAGTAGCTATTTGCAACATGAAGGTGCTGAAACACATTGGACAGCACTTCCAATGCCAGATTTGGACGAAATAGATTCGCCGTATGCAAATACCATCAACGAATGGAATTTGACCAATTTAGAGCGCTTAGCTATGGCTTTGGCCTTAGCACCACACATTCGCCCTGAAGTATTGGATATTTTCTTTGGACAAAATAAAATCTATAACAGAGGTTTTACCGAATTTGGTGGCGTTATCGACAAAGGTCACAGTGGATTTTTGCCCACAGGACAAACCTTGTCTTTTTTAATTTCCGCTCTAAATCCTGAGTGGCAAGTGGAAGTACTATCGTTTTTTAATCACGATCATATTTTTCATAAAGAACAAGTTTTAGCCATCGAATCCACAGAAAGTTACTTGCCAAAATTTAATGGTGTGTTGAGTATGAATCATCGCTGGCTGCATTATTTTATGATGGGAGAAAAACCAAAATTAGAACATAGTAGCACGTTTCCTGCACAAAAAATAACCACCAATTTAGATTGGGACGATGTGGTGTTGAATCCTGCAATCATGGATCAGGTAACCGAATTGAAAACATGGTTAGTTCATAAAGATAGGTTGATGGACGATTGGGGATTGTCCAAACACTTAAAACCTGGCTACAGAGCGTTATTTTACGGACCACCAGGCACAGGAAAAACCTTGACTGTTTCCTTATTGGGAAAAAACTTGGGCTTAGATGTCTATCGAGTAGATTTATCTATGATTGTTTCCAAATATATTGGAGAAACGGAAAAAAACTTGTCTCGAATTTTTGATACAGCAGCGCATCAAAACTGGATTCTATTTTTTGATGAATCCGATGCGTTATTTGGAAAACGGACACAAGCAAATTCGTCTAATGACCGACATGCCAATCAGCAAACTGCGTATTTATTACAGCGCATTGAAGATTTCCCAGGATTCATCATTCTGGCGTCTAACTTAAAAGCAAACATGGATAGTGCATTTTCAAGACGTTTTCAATCCATGATTCACTTTAACATGCCAACGAAAGAAGAACGTCTAAAACTTTGGGAAAAAGCTTTTTCGGGCACTTGTACCTTAGCACCTGAAATTGATTTGAATACCATTGCAGAAAATTACGAACTCGCAGGTGGCGCTATTATAAATGTGCTTCGTTATTGTGCATTAGCTGCGATACAACGTGATGATACGGTGGTAAATAAGCAAGAATTGCTCACTGGAATTCGAAGAGAACTAAAAAAGGAGAATAAAACCATTACACAACTTAATTAATAGTTTAGAATATGGATAATAATATACCTATTAAAGAATTAAAAGTATCTTCTCAGTTACTCGTGATGAATGATTGGCGCTTCGAAATTCCGCATGAACAACGGAATATTATTATTGCCGATGCGCTCAATAGATGTGTAATTGACAAAAGCTTCCATATTAATGGATATCTCATTACCAATAGACGTGTATTTTTAATTGGTTTAAGTAAAACAACTTCTTTTGATGAAGTCTTGAACCATTTCTACTATCAAGTAGAACTTGGGATTCTAGCGTACAAAAAAACAATTCATCCTCACGAAAAGGATCATTTTTTAAAAGCAAATTCGTACCATCGGCTGTTTACAAAATTTCCGTTTTACAATGATCATATTAGAAGTTTAATTACAGGGAAAGAAGTAAAATTAAATTATTACGATCCTAATTTAGCGAGATTGAAAGCTTATATCCATCACCATAATTATTGTTCCGCCATCGATTATGCGGATGATACAGAGAATGATATACATCCGTGCGATGATATTAATACTGAAATTGTTGACGGAAGAAGCCCTGTGATTGTGCATAAATTAAAAAAAATTAAAATCTAAAGTTATGTATCAACCAGCACAAAAAAAGACATCTCATAAAAATAGCGTTTCCAATTCTATTGCTAAGCAGCAAAAAAATAATGGCTCTATATTAAAGGATAATCGTGCATCTTCAATTGTCCAGCAAAAACAAGTTGATGCAATACATAATACACAACCTATTCAAAAAAAGAAAAACAATACAGGTTTACCTGATGCCTTAAAATCGGGAATGGAAAGCCTTTCGGGTCATTCTATGGATGATGTAAAAGTACATTACAACTCACCCAAACCTGCACAACTAAACGCGCATGCCTACGCACAAGGAACCAATATTCACCTAGCTTCTGGACAAGAAAAACATTTGCCACATGAAGCGTGGCATGTAGTACAACAAAAACAAGGTCGCGTACAACCAACAAAAACAGTTGCTGGTGCAAAAATAAACGACAATGCTAGTTTGGAAAAAGAAGCCGATGTTATGGGCGCAAAAGCGTTGCAACGTAGAGAAAAAACTATGCTGACTAAAAAACAAAATAATTATCAACTAAAATCAATAATCCAACGAAATGGTGATGAAGAAGAATCTACGGTACCTGTAAAAAAAGAATCAACACAAAAAACAACAGAACCACAAAAAGAAACAAGTACAGAACTAGCTATTGTTAGTAAAAAACAAGAAGATGAATTAAACAGAAAAAAAGCAGCTATATTTACATTTTTCAGCTTACTAATGTTACAATTTTACCAAACATACAAATATGCTAATCAAGCTAAACAAGAGGTAAATAAATTTAAAATGCTTCAAGATGTTAGTGGTGGTCCGAAAAAAACACATTATGGAAAAGCAATGGCTACTGGATTTGATCCTTCTCCATTTCCATTTCCTCGAGCTATTGCACCTCTTAGAAATATGTGGCACTCAGGACATGTAATTTATTTTATGTTAAGTAATAAGAGCTTACAAGGCTTAATTACGAGTACAGGAATGGACAAAACTCATGCAAAAGAATTTCTACAGCCATTTGTTCAAATACGCAACAAATGGACTCGATTAACAGTACCATATGGAATAGGCATGACTGCTTCAAGTAAAATGATGCCTTATCTTTTTAAAGGTTATTTTTCTCCCAAAGTAGCATTAGGGTTTACTCTGGGGAATATAATGCTAGCAGCAAATGAAGGTGGTTTACAAATGCAAAGTGCAGAAAATAAGTCTAAGCAAGTATACAATCAATTTATGATTCAGGTTCGAAAGCAAAATAAAATAAGTTTTATGCGTCATTCAAAAATAGCTATAGGACTTGGTCTTCCTCTTTTTGGTGCTCATAAATATTATCAACATCATAAAGAGAAAAAATAGATATATTTACTGGTATAAAAACCACTTTTTCGACAAATTTATCTAATTTTGAATTTCTTTTTAAACTAGCTTTCTATGCTCAAAAAAGCAATTCAATTTATGATGATTAGCGCAATAGCGTTTGCTTTTTTGAATGCCATTGTAAAATATTTAGGAGATTTTAATGCGTATCAAATCGTTTTTTTTAGATCGATTGGCACCTTAGTCTTTACCATTCCGTTTTTACTTCGGCATAAAATCTCCGTCTATGGAAATAAGAAAACATTGTTAATTCTTCGCGGAATTGTCGGCGTAACTTCGATGTCGTTATTTTTTATGTCATTAAAATATTTACCGATGGGATCAGCGGTTTCGTTGCGCTACATCGCTCCTATTTTTGCAGCTGTTTTTGCCCTAATTTTTCTCAAAGAAAAAATCAAATACATTCAATGGTTATTTTTCCTAATTGCTTTTGGTGGAGTGTTAGTCTTAAAAGGATTTGACGCACAAATTGGCACTACAGGATTGTTCTTAGCCATCGCTTCTGCCTTTTTTAGCGGGTTGGTGTATATTGTGATTCGAAAAATAGGAAATCGCGATCATCCCGTAGTGATTGTCAACTATTTCATGATGATTGCCGTCTTAGTTGGTGGAATTTTGTGCATTCCGTATTGGAAAACACCCATTGGTTGGGAATGGACTTTGCTGCTCAGCTTAGGGATTTTTGGGTATATCGGACAATTGTACATGACCAAAGCAATGCAACTCGTAGAAACGAATAAAGTTGCCCCTTTAAAGTATATTGAAGTGATTTTTACCATGCTTATTGGGCTGAGTTGGTTTCACGAATCGTACACCGTTTGGAGTGTTCTCGGAATTATCTTAATCGTCATTGGCTTGACCTTGAATACGTATACGAAAGCGGCGAAATAAATTGAGAATTTAGATATTTGTTGTCCGACAAAAGATGAAAGACCGCTGCGCTGTTAGATCATAGAATAAAGACTAAATAACTATCTGAAAAACAAGCTTCACCATTTTTTTTTATCATGGCGATTCACAAAAAACATGGTGTTTCATGAAAATGTCTTAAAACTCTTTCACAGCAACACTTTCAAAAGAATTGGGAAAATTTTATCGGACACTAATGAATTTAAACCACAAAAAACACTTGCGAATTACCACAAGTGCTTTTTTAAAATTCAATTCAAAATCTAAACTAACATTGAATCGTATTATTTTAACGTAATTGGAAACTCCGCAATTGTTGTGTCCCATCCAATTTTTAAATGCACTACATTTTTACTTTTTTCGTATAAAACAATCGATAATTGCTCTATTTCTGAATCACTTTTTTGAGTTGGAACGGTAATACTTGCCACATCTTTTGAGGCATCGTACGAGTAATTTCCCCAACCATCATTTTCAGTGTTGATTTTTAAAGTCCATGAATCTTTCGTTGGAATGATAATTACGGAATAACGACCAGCTTTTACTTTAGAACCTCCAATCATTACATCTGTCATAAATAACACTTCCGTAGATTCGTTAGCGCCAACTCTCCAAGCTTTGTCGAACTTTAATAAGTTGCCAAAAACTTCTCTTCCTTTTTTATACGGTCGCGCATAAATAACACGGATTTTTGGTTCCAAGGCTTTCTTAGCTTCATCCGTTTTTGCAAAGGCTCTTTTGGCTGCGTTTGTTGGATAATGCGCGATGTCTGTTGGACTTTTATCTGCTTTGGGGAACTCTTGCGCATTTAAGGTACTTACTGCTACGAAAAACGCGAGCATCATCATAATTTTTTTCATGATTACTTGTTTAAATTAATTAGGTTTTCGGTTACTATTCTTGACAATTCTTTTAATATTCCTTTTTCGTATAAAGCAGGCAAATCCTTTAATGGCGTGCCAACTTCTGCTTTGTAATTGATGTAATCTTGAAACGTAATTCCATCAACAACACTTGTATTGTATGCACTCCTGAAACGAACGCCGCCGTCATTTACTTGATAATTATACGCTAAATAGTCAATCTTTTTTGTGTTTTGATTGATCCAATAATGATACTGATCATCATGATCTTCGCCGCCACCTTCTTGATTGAACGTAATTTGAATGACATCATATTTTTGTTCGTTGATCGTAGTTTCTTCCACATACTTTTTGTTGACCGCTGCATCATTTAATTTATGTGGTAATGTTGCAAAGTAAATCACAGAATTGATCGCACCAGTTGCACTTGCGATTTTCTTTTTAGACAATTCAATTGGTTGATTGTTCATGTAGCGTGAAAATGTTCCATTGTCTAAAACATCACGCGTAGTTTCACCATCTTTCGTGCTTTCGACTTCATATCTGTATTGATTTCCATCATTTTTAAAACGATATTTTTTAGTCCGAAATACAAATGAATAATTCGCTTCGTCGTACAATTCGCCACCATGCGCTTTGATGGTTTCCTGAATAACTTGTGTGGCTTTATCTACGGTTTTTGATGTTGCTTTCTGTGTAGTTTCTGCAACAGTCGTTGACGTTTCTGAAGATGATTTTTCTTTAGTATCACAGGCTATAAAGCTGATAAACAATATAATAAAAAATAAGAGTTGAGTTAATTTCATGAACACTAGATTGGTATGCTGATTCGCTTTTAACAGCTATTTTTTTATGGTTCTAAGCTTGGTCGTAATAATTACAACTCCTTGCTACTTTTAACAAAATTTAACTTTTTACAAAAATTCCAAACAATTCATTACCTGCGCGCGGTGGAATGGAATTGTATGCTTTTTCAAAGGTTTGTATGTTGAAATACGGATCAAAATAGCTTACATATTCTTCTTTGCTTCCGCCAAATGGACGCTTTTCTAAATCGCCAGTTAATGGAAAATCAAACCACAATCCGACTAATTTTCCATTCGGTTTTAGGAGTTCGGAAATATGTTTTGCATACTGTTTTCTAGTTTCTGGTAATGGTGGAAACGAGCAGAAAAAGGTTTGTTCTAATATCAAATCGTAGGTTTCGTTGTGTTGAAAGAAATCGTCACACAATAAGTTTTCAGCAGGAAATTCAGGATTCCGTTGTTGGAATTCTAACAGTGGAATTTCAGATATATCTAAAATAAAAACGTTGGTAAATCCTTGTGCAATTAAGTATTCAGCTTCGTAGGCGTTTCCCGCACCAGGAATTAAAATTTGGAGATTTTTATCCGTTAATTGATCAATATATTCTTTTAATGGCGTGGATGGCGAGCCAACATCCCAACCCGTTTGCGCATCTTTGTAACGTTGTGACCAATATTCTTTTGTGGAAGCTGAATTCATGTTGTGGGTTTTGATTGTAAAGTTCTGAAAAGAATTTTACTTAAAATGTACATTCAATTTATTTTGCCATGAATTCACGAAAGTATTTTTAATTATTTAATCTTCATTTAAAATTTACTCTTTGGTTCTGAATGTAGTTTCATAGCTGATTTGTTTCTTTAACGCATATAATAATAACGAATTATCGTCCATTTTGGCACCATTCAAATACGTTCCATAATCTTCTCCAAAACATAAAGTATCTGTCTTTTTATCTTTTTGATGGACAAATGCAGTAATTCTAAAATCCGTTGAGTGATTTTCTGTGCTTGGTTTAAATTCTTGATAGGTTTCAACAAACTGTTTTATAAAAATAGTGTCCGTAATTTTCTTGAAAAATATTTCTTCTACTGATTCTTCAATATCTGAAGAAATACAATCCATTCGTATAGGATATGTTGTGTTTTCTTGTATAAATCGTACGTTTATGTAGTTTTCAGAAACTTCTTTTGCCGTGCCCTTTTCATGACCGATTGCATTATTTTTCAGCATTGTTGAGACAATTTTCCATTTGTTTTCCATGTCTGCAAAGCCTTTTTTTATATCAGCACAACCTTCATTCTGGTTATCGCATGTAAATTCGTTTTTTATATATTTCTCTAACAGAATTGTTGCTAACAAAGAATCTAGTTTTGAACTCTCTTTGTGCAATTCTCCATTGACAACATAGTAGCCCTTAAAAATAGCAGAAGCACATATTTGTAGATGTTCTTCATTATTTTTATATCCTATTAAGTTCATGTCATAATTTACAACAGCACCATTTTCATCTTTATTGAGTTGTTTTATTTCATGATTCAGTTGCTTGATGTATGTTGGATTTTCAATAGAAAAGACCAAGCCTATATTTCTATCAATCAAACCATCTTCACCACATGGTATCGCTTCTTCTGAATGGAACATACCAAACGTTGTATATATCTCAAACCGGTCTAGTTTTATAACTTCCTGTGATTTTCCACATGAAATTACCAAGCAGAATGCTAAAAATACAGATATTGATATTGAGAGTTTATTCATGACTTTTGATTTGTCGTACAATATACTAAGAAATATATTTAACTGATGTTACGCATAAAAGAATTAAATTTCGATTATGAATGTTAATAACCTTTTA
>CAYGPQ010000047.1:0-27861 GCA_964351775.1 uncultured Kordia sp.
AAGTTGGTTTTAGTAATAACGATCAAAATTTATTTTCAAATTTGGACGATGACGACAATCAAGGGTTGGCTGCAAAAATTAGCGTGCAACAAGATTTATTGAATAAAAAATGGAAGGTTCGGAGTTTTGCCAATTTCAATTATATTGATGAAAAATTTCAAACCATTGAGCGTTTGTATTCTATTGAATTTAATCGCGATTGGAATTTAGAAAACACTTTTAATGCAGGAAATCAGCAGTTTTTAGCCACTGGTCTGGACTTTTCTAACGAGAAAAACGGAACCGCCCGTTATAGTTTTGAGTATTTAGATTTTAAGAATAATGCTACTGGAAATCGACATCTTATTTCGTCCGATTTAACATTCGGGAAGTTCACCTTGCGAACCAACGGAAGTGTTTTAGCGAACGAAACCTTAACCACAACTTCAGATTTTTTACGATTGTACGCGCGTTCAACCTATAGTTTTACGAAAAGTTGGATTGGCGCACAAATGAGTTTAGAAAGCAACGAACAAAAAGAGCTTGTTACCGAAACATTCACACCATTGAGTCAACGTTTTAAAGCTTATACGGGATTTGTGGGTGTTGGTGACAGCTTGAAGATTCATGCAGAACTTGGCTATACGTATCGGGTAAACGATAGTTTGCGCAACAATAATTTGGAGCGTGTAAATACTTCGAATACGTATTTTTTAAAGTCAAGATTAATTCAAAATCAACGTACGCAATTGTCATTATTTGTCAATTATCGAACATTAAAACAAGAAGACGAAAGCATTTCCGATGAAAAGTCATTGAATTCTCGATTGGTATATCAACAAAAATTGTTTAATAAAATAGTGACTTTAAATACGGTGTACGAAACAAATTCTGGAACCTTGCCGCAACAAGAATTTACATATATACAAGTCGATCAAGGACAAGGTGTGTATACGTGGAATGATTATAATAATAACGGTATTCAAGAATTGGACGAATTTGAATTGGCACAGTTCCCCGATGAAGCTATTTATGTGCGTGTATTATTGCCCAATCAGATTTTTATTAAGACACATCAAAATAAATTTAGTCAAGTAATTACTTGGAATCCTGCGCAATGGAGTAATGAAAAAAAAGGCATCAAGAAGTTTTTATCGCATTTTTACAATCAAGCATCATTTTTAATAGATCGAAAGATTCGTCGTGAAGATGATAATTTTAATTTTAATCCGTTTGATGATGATGAAGGTGAGAATGTGTTAGGACTCAATCAAAGTTTGCGAAACGCACTTTTTTTTAATCGCGGAAAGCAACATTATACCACTTCGTATACCTACTTGAATGCCAAATCGAAGAACCTACTTTCTATTGGTTCACAGGAAAATATCAATACGTCGCATCAACTTCAATTTACTCATAAAATTGGCAAATTTTGGTTGACCGATTTGATTAGCAGTACAGGAAAAACAGAAAGTATTTCAGAAAATTTCTTGAATAAAAACTTTGAAATAAACCTCTTTAAAGTAGAACCTACACTTTCATATTTATTCAACCGAAACAGTCGTTTTAGTGTGTTTTATAAATATGAAAATAAAGAAAATATTATTGGCGATTCCGAATCGTTATCCCAACAAAAAATAGGGGTTTCTTTCGCGTATAGCAATCAGCAAAAAGTAGCGTTGAATGGTGAATTTAATTACTTTAAGAATGATTTTTCTGGAAATGCCTTTTCACCTGTTGGTTATCAAATGTTGGAAGGTTTGCAACCTGGCACGAATTTAACTTGGAACATTTTAATTCAAAAAAAATTGACCAAGTTTTTAGACTTAAATCTTTCCTATTTAGGCAGAAAAAGTGAAAGCTCACGTACCATTCATACTGGCAATGTACAACTCAAAGCATTTTTTTAATTCAAATAGCAACGCAACCTTTTTATAGTTTGTGAATCTAAGAATGGTATAGTTGTTGTTAAACAAAGCAACATACAACAACAAAAACCATTACTTATTATGAAAAACAATTTTACCTCAGCGTTATTTGCGCTTTTCCTTTTTATAGGATTTCAATCGTATGCACAAGATACAGATTCACAAGATGACCAATATAAGATTGGTGATCGTAAAAACGAGATTCGCTTAGATGTGTTTGACGCAGCATTTTTCTCAGCCATTGATGTGAGTTACGAACGCGTTGATGATTCTGCAATCGGCTATGGAGCATCACTTTTTGTGAATTTTAGAGATACCGATGACGGCGGTTATTATGAAAAATTCGCGTTTACACCCTTTTTCAGATTTTACTTTTTTAATAAAGAAGATTACGGAGCAAAAGGACTTTTTGTAGAAGTGTTTTCTAAATTTGCTTCCGGAGAAGATTATGATAGTATTTTTGACGGAGAAGATAGAGAGGTTGATTATTTTGATGCTGCTCTTGGACTTACCATCGGTAAAAAATGGGTAAATAAAAGAGGGTTTATGCTCGAAATTTCTGCCGGTGGCGGACGAAATATTGGATTGGATGATAATTCTCCTGATTTTACTTTTAGAGGTGGAATTTCGTTAGGGTATAGATTCTAAGGGATTTGATTTAAAAGTATAACAAAGCCTATTGTATCAACTACAATAGGCTTTGTTTTTTTTGGAAAAATGAGTTATGGTAGTAGGTTACCAAGCATATCCATAAAGGGATGATACTTCATCATTCCAGTTTCCGAACCAACCCATTCCGAACCATGATAAATTTGGCACACCAAATCCAGTCGCTCCAGGTCCTTGGTAAAATGCAAGTGACTTACCATTGAAACATGAATGCTTGTGTAATACGGTATAAGTTCTTCTGTTGAATGGCTTAAATACTGCTAAAGAAGACATTTCATCATTATGTGTATTACCTACATAGTGATTCTGAAAATAACGATCGTCTAATCTTCGTAAAGATGTCATTTCAGTACTATAATAAGCATGTTTAAAGAAATAAAAATCTCCTACACCAGAAGCTGTAAAGCTATAACATGGACCTTCTGCTCCACTTGATATAGAAGCGCTTCCAGTATCAGGAATAGCACTTCCTGCAGCTCTTTCTACATATGCTTCCATTTCTTCGTTACTAGTAAATAGCATTACGTCAAATTCTACAGCAGTTGGTGCTACTTGACTTTGAGTTAATCCCGATCCAATGTCTTGAAGATTTGAGAATAATATTGCTTGTGGTTCTCTACCAGCAGCAACATATTCATCTATTCTGTTTACATCACCAGAACTTCGTAATACTTCACCAGAATCATTGTTTACAACATAAGTAACACTAAAACGGTCCCCATTGTAATCGTAATTATGCTTTACAGATGTGATGCTTTCCTGACTATCGCGTTTTGCAATTTCAAAATCAGCTTGTTCATCGGTAACTTCACTTACGGTGTCGGTTTGACAACCTGTAACACTTAAGGCTACTATACATAGTAAGCCTAATAAAATTTTAACTTTTTTCATGTAATAAGATTTTATGATTTATAACTAGCAGTTCATAAACATGAAAAGCGTTACCCAAAAAAAATAGAATAATTTTACATTCATATAATTGTAGAGCATAAAACATAAAATCAACAATAGAAAACTATAATAAATCATATATACGTTTTATCCGTAAAAAACTAAAACATCATAAAGCCTATTGTATCAACTACAATAGGCTTTATTTTTTTTTGGAAAAATGAGTTATGTTAGCACATTACCAATTCCACCCTCTGATAGATGATACTTGATCGTTCCATGATGTTCTCCACCACCACCATCCAGATAGTGTGTACCATTTTAAGTTACCAACTCCATATCCGTAAGATCCTGGACCTTGATAAAATCCTAATACTTTTCCATTGAAACAAGAATGTTGGTATAAGTATGTTAATGATCTGCTGTAATATGGTTTTGTAACAATTAATGAAGACATTTGATCATTGTAGCTAGAGCCTACCCAGTGATTTCTGAAGTAGCGTCTGTTATATCTTCTTAAAGGAATCATTTCGGTATTGTAATACGCATGCTTATAGAAATAGAATCTTCCGTTTCCAGAATAATCTAAACTGCTACATGGACCTTCTGCTCCATTTGCCAATTCATCTCCTTCTTGTGGAACACCTTCACTCGTTCTTTCAACTTGAGCTTCCATTTCTTCTACAGTATCGAATAATTGAACATCAATTTCAACATATTCTTGCGTAGCACTACTTGACAAATCAGCTACATCTCCTCGATCTGCAAGATTTGAGAATAACATGGCTTGCGGCCCTTCATCAGAACTTCTGAATACAGAAGACGCACGCTGTGTATTTCCGTCTGTACCTAATACTTCTCCCGATTCGTTATCCAATCGGTAACTTACACTAAAACGTTCTCCGTAATAGTCGTAATTGTGTGTTACCGTGGTAACATTTTCTTGAGCAGTCCGCTTTGTGGTTTCGAGACCAGCCTGCTCTTCGGGTGTCTCGCTTACGTTGTCTGTTTGACAGCTCGTCATGGTTAAGGCAGCTACCATAAGCATACCTAGATACATTTTAATTCTTTTCATAATTGTAAAGTTTTAATGGTTATATTATTATTGTTTTGATTTATTACTCATCCTAGTTTTTAAAAAAGGACTTTCAGTAAATCATTTTGTCATGATGTTGCAACTAAATGACAATACTAAATAACACCGTAAATGTCATATTTTCAAACAATTGATTTCCCTATTTACAAATACAACACATGAAATTTACAAATGACACGTAGTCTTATTCTTTATTTTTAATTGTAAATACTGACGTTATGACGATGTATTTGATTTATTTTAAAAGTCTATAGTACGAACACTACGCTTTCTGATTTGTTTGAGAAAATGTAAAGAAAATGATGTGTTTTTGAAGTGATTGACTGGTAAACCACATGTGTAAGAAGTATGAAAGTTTGATGGTTTTTGGGTGTTTTCTGGGCATTTACACTTTTGATTGGAAAAAAACGCAGCCTATTCTGGAACGAAACACTGTTGTAAATAAAAAAGCAATACATTCCGCATTGCTTTTTTATCCTTAAATTTTGAGCCTAAACTTCGTCAAATATTTTGGCTTTGTATTTATTATACAGGAAGGAAATGATCAATAATAATACGCCTAACGATACAAATACAATGGTTTTTGCAATGGTAGTTAAGTGTGCAATATCATAAAAGAACAGTTTGACGAGCGTAATTCCAAAGAGCGCAATGGCACCAATTCGCAAGTATTGTTTCTTTTTCCAAATTCCTAAAACGATCGTGAATAGCGCGTAACTTCCCCATAAGATACTTAATCCTAATTTGTCAGATGCAGCATTAGAAGCCATGCTAAACCAATGAATTAATTCGCTACTCAATAGGCATAGAATTGTAAAGTGCAATACGCCATCAAATACCACCTTGAGGTTGATTTTTATAAATTTCTCACGAATGTATCGATAGGTAATCACTAATAAGAGAACGACAAAAAAGTATGAAATATATCGAATTCCGATGGCATACGATCCTACGCGATCTTGCATGAACAAATTTCCAAGCTTACGCAACACAAATAATCCTTGTACTATAAAAATTATAAGTATCAAAAGATTAAATCCAAGATTTATATATCCAAAAAATTCGTTTTTGATTTTTTTGATATTTACAAATGATAAGACAGCTAAGAAGAATAATGTGTAATTGATGACCCAAATTGTCTTAAATTTTAATAGGTCGTAATTTAGATTTTTAACCGTATCAAATGTATTTTCTGTTGCTGTTTTAGTCCCAGAATTGATGTGTAATTGATTCCAATAACTTTCTATTTCTATTTTAAAGGCATAGTATATGGCAAATACTAAAATGCCTGGAATTACAAATGACAGTATTTGTGTGACAGTTGCAGAAAGTTTTAGCGGTGATGTATATTCTTTTTTGAAATATAATTGTGTAATATAGCCAAACGCCGCTATGAATAATACAGAGCCTAAAAAGTTTGTGTTTAGTAATGGTGTAATGCTGATTTCGGTATAATAATCATATGCTGTAATGTATAATGTAGCCCAATCATCGATGATACTAAAAAAAGCTAACAACATCAACGGATAGGATAGTTTTTCATAAATCATAAGATTTTTTTTGCGTCCAATCCAGAATAGCAATGCAGCTTCAAAAGCCCATAAAATTGTCACCCAATTTCCGTCTAATTCTACAGGAATTGCGATGGTTATAAACGCGATGACAAATCCGATTGTTAAATATAATAAGTTTTTATCTATTCCTTTTTGCTTGAATAAAATATAAGATACAGCTCCATGTAATAGCGCATTTAAAAGTGTAAAAGCACCTAAAAACTCTTCTCCAATATCATGTCTGTCCAAGATGAAATATCCTAAAATATAAAAGAAAAATGTGTTCAGAAAAAGCAATACAATATCAATGCCTGTATAGGCTTCTTTTTTGACAACTTTGTATGCCAAAAAGATGGTGTAAAATATGATGAAGAAGATGGAAAGAAACAATAATGCCAATCCAAAATACCGAGCTGTACTATATTCCGAAAAATACCATGAAAAGTAAATCAACCAAGTAATTCCAAAAGATGAACCGTATAATGCTTTCCAGTATTTTTTATAGGATATGACTAAAATTCCGATATTAATAATTGTTATATACGAAAATAATACGGCTGCATTTCCTGAATCATTACTTAATAAAAAAGGCACTGCATACGCACCAACGAGTCCAATATGAGCGATGACTTGTCGGTTGTAATGAATTGCCGTAACAACTCCAAACACTGTAAATATGACCATTAAAATGAACGCTGGTATTTGTGGAATGATTCCATAAAAACTATGCGCTGCATACGTAATAAAGTACATAATTGCAATAGCGCCACTCACCAAAACAGCACTGTAATTTTCGTAGTTCTTTTTTAGTTTGATTCCAAAACCTAACAATCCAATTCCGCTTAGATATCCTAAAATAATTCGCATCAATGGGCTGATTAATTCGTGTTCTATGGAATATTTTACACCAAGAGACACCCCAATTACGGTAATGATGATTCCTATTTTGTTTAATAAATTTTCTCCAATAAATTTTTCAAGATTAGATTTCTCTGAAGTAGCATCTTGCGGATCTGGTCTTGAAATAGATGTGAAAGTTTGTGTTGACGTTTCTGCTTCAAACTTCGGTAGTGAAACTTCAGGCTTTACCACTTCTTTGGGAAGATTTGAAGCAATCTCAGAAACAATCATTGGTTCATTTTTCTCAACTTCTTCTTTTACTTCTTCGCTAACGTCAGTTGTCAAGCTTTCCGATTTGAGCATATCTATCCGAATGCGTAAATCATTAATTTCATTTGAAAGTTGATCTTGTTTTTTAGACAATAGTTCAAGTCGCGTCAGAAGTTCTTGGATACTTTCAGAATGGTCTTGCATGGTCGTTTAATATAAATGCGGTTGTTGGTTTATTCTATACATACAAACACTTTCAAAAATACGTGTTATCGTTTACAAATATGAACGATTCGATTTTTTATTTCAATTCACTTTTTACATAAAAAGGACTATATAATTGATCTAATATTTATGTAATTTGTTGATTTAAAATACATTAACTATAAAAAAACAAATGATATAATTAGTGAAAAAAGTACACTCGCATACGCTGTGTTTTTTAAATATCATTCATTTCACAGTCATAAACAAAAAAAGCAATGCGAAATGCACTGCTTTTAAAATATATGTCATTGTATTTGTTACATTTTCATCAACCACGCACGCATATCTACTTCTTTCATAATGATGCTACGTACATCTTCAATTTTTACACGTTGTTGTTCCATCGTATCTCTGTGACGAATGGTGACCATATTGTCTTCCAACGTATCATGATCGACCGTAATACAGAAAGGTGTTCCGGCAGCATCTTGTCTACGATAACGACGTCCAACAGCATCTTTTTCATCATAGATTACATTGAAATCGAACTTTAAATCGTCTATAATTTTACGCGCAATTTCTGGCAAACCATCTTTCTTTACTAATGGCAATACCGCCGCTTTTGTAGGTGCTAAAACCGCTGGCAAACGTAAAACTGTTCGTTCAGAACCATCTTCTAAGGTTTCATCTACCAATGCGTTAGAGAAAATTGCTAAAAACATACGATCTAGTCCAATAGAAGTTTCTACTACATAAGGCACATAGCTTTCTTTGGCTTCATGATCGAAGTATTGTAATTTTTTTCCTGAATATTCTTCGTGCGCTTTTAAATCGAAATCTGTACGCGAATGAATTCCTTCCAATTCTTTGAAACCAAATGGAAATTTGAACTCAATATCTGTGGCAGCGTCCGCATAATGCGCTAATTTTTCATGATCGTGAAAACGGTAGTTCTCCGCGCCCATTCCTAAAGATAAATGCCACTTCATACGGTTTTCTTTCCATTGCTCGTACCATTCTTTTTGCGTTCCTGGTTTTACAAAGAATTGCATTTCCATTTGTTCAAATTCACGCTGTCTAAAGATAAACTGACGCGCTACAATTTCATTACGGAAGGCTTTTCCTGTTTGTGCTATCCCGAAAGGAATTTTCATACGACCCGTTTTTTGTACGTTCAAGAAATTCACAAAAATACCTTGTGCCGTTTCTGGTCGTAAGTACAAATCCATTGCCGTATCTGCGGAAGCGCCTAATTTTGTACCAAACATTAAGTTGAATTGCTTCACTTCTGTCCAGTTTTTAGAACCAGTTAATGGATCCGAAATTTCCAACTCTTCTATCAATGCTTTTACATCGTCTAAGTCTTCATTTTCCAACGATTTTGCTAAACGAGAAAGAGTCGTATTTATTTTTTCTTGATAGCCAACAACGCGTCCGTTTGTAGTTACAAATTCTTCTTTGTTGAACGCATCGCCAAAACGTTTTGCTGCTTTGGCAACCTCTTTGTCAATCTTAGCTTCAATTTTAGCACAATAATCTTCTACTAAAACATCCGCGCGATAGCGTTTTTTAGAATCTTTGTTATCAATTAAAGGATCATTAAACGCATCTACGTGGCCAGAAGCTTTCCAAGTAGTTGGGTGCATCAATATTGCAGCATCAATCCCTACAATATTTTCGTTCATTTGCACCATGGCTTTCCACCAATAGTTGCGTATATTTTTCTTTAACTCTACTCCATTTTGAGCATAATCGTATACCGCACTTAGCCCGTCATAAATTTCACTTGATTGAAATATATACCCGTATTCTTTTGCGTGCGATACTACCTTCTTAAATTGATCGTCTTGTTTTGCCATGGCGCAAATATAAAACGTTTGTAGATTAGCTACAAGCTATTTTTGCGCGATATATACAAAAGCTGGTGGAATATTGAATGCTTCAAACGATAACTTGACTTTATCATTGAAAACTTCCTTTAATTTTTTGTAGTAGGTAAGACTGTATTGGTATTGTACAAATAAGCTACCTTCAACCATTGCTTCATAAGCATTGTCTAGTATTTTATCGCTTATTTCGGTTGGAATGTTGGTTAATGGCAAGCTTGAAATAATACAATCTGCCTTGTCATAACCATATTTTTTTAGAATCGGCGTGATGTCTTCTGCCGAAACTTTTTCTATAATCAATTGTGAATGCTTTATTTTTTCTAAAGATTGAAAAAACTTGTCGTTAATTTCAAACGCAATTAATTTGGTTTGTGGTTGAATTCTTTTTAAAATCTCTTTGGTGATGATTCCATTTCCTGGACCAAATTCTACAATTACTTTTACCGTAGAAAAGTCAATATTATTCACAATTCTTCGGGATAGAAATCGTGAACTTGGAAAAATTGTTCCCGAAGTTTTGATATCGCGTATTGCTTCTCTAAAAAATTTTAATCTATCCAATCGAGGAGATTTTTAGTGCTTGATGATGGTTTTTTGAATCTTACGCGAAGTAAAGAAAATATTCATAAACTACTCTATTTTTTATACTATTCTTTGCTTTTTTAAACATGAATATAAAAAGTATATAAAATGGATGGATTAATATGTAGCATTCAAACTACCTGAAGACATGCCTTCATTGAGTTTACGTTGCAACTGAATGTTATTTTTTCGCAATGTAAGTAATTGTCTTCTATATTGTATAATGGTTTCATAATCTAAAACGGTATTGCGTATTTTTTTGAGAAGTTCTTTTGCTTTGGTTCTCTCCGCAGCCAATTCTTCCATGTCTGCTGTACGCTCTTTTAATAAATGATCGTAATTTTTTATAATTTCCGTTAATTCTTCTTGAACCAAAATATTCTCTTTTTCTAAATAATCACTTTTCTGTTGGTTGTCTTTATAATTGAATACAGAAATGAACACCATAGATACTGTCATTGCAGCAAGTGCTATCAATAATATTTTTTGTATCGTATCTTTTGTGACTCCACTCATAAAAAAGTAGTACTTTTAAGCTAGTTTTGTTAAAATTTTTAACGTTTCCAGTTGACAAATATATTAAATAATATTCTTTCTTCCATTTTTCCGAAGATTTGCTTGGGCTGTGCTACTAAATTAATGCACCAAGAACAGCATATTTGCACAAAATGTCGTCATAATTTACCTTTTACCTCATTTCACAAACATCACGAAAACCCTGTACTTCAAACTTTTTATGGACGTGTTTCCATAGAAAATGCAACAGCTTTGTTACATTATAAAAAAAATGGCATGGTACAACATTTATTACATCAATTAAAATATAAAGGACGACAAGAAGTTGGCACCATATTAGGAAACTTATTGGGTCATGAATTAAAAAAGGAAGTTTCATACAGCACTATTACACACATCATTCCGGTGCCATTACATCTAAAAAGATTGCGCAAACGCGGATACAATCAAGTCACAACTTTTGGTCAACAATTGGCTCATCATTTAGAAATTGAATATGTAGAAGACATTTTGATCAAAGTAAACAATACCAAAACACAGGCATTTAAAAATCGTGCCACACGTTGGCTCACCACACAGCATTCGTTTGAAATTACAGACCTACAAAAATTGGAAGGACAACACATCTTATTAGTCGATGATATCATTACCACTGGCGCCACTTTAGAAGCATGTGCAAATGCGCTCAAAAAAATACCAAATATCAAAATTAGCGTAGCTACAATGTCAATAGCAAGTTAAAACCTTCGTTAGTACCAAAAATAATTAGTTAATTTGTACCACATTATTTTATACAAGTTAATGAAACAACGAATTCTATTTTTCTCCATAGTTACACTGATCCTTTTGTCATTGGTCAATTGTGCCAAGCGTGGCTTTCCTTCTGGCGGCGACCCAGATAAGACACCACCAAAAATGGTAAAGGCACAACCTGAAGAATTCAGCACTAATTTTGATGAAAAACGAATTCGCATTTATTTTGATGAATACATCAAGGTAAAGGATATTCAAAAACAATTAATCATTTCGCCGCCGATTAAAGAAGGTGGTTACATTATTTATCCACAAGGAAGTGCTAGTAAATATATTGACATTCAAATTTTAGATACACTGCAACCAAACACTACGTATTCCTTCAATTTTGGACAAAGTATTGTAGACAATAACGAAAGTAATCCGTACGATTATTTTAAATATGTATTTTCAACAGGTCCGTATATTGATTCGTTAACCGTTGGTGGAACTATTAAAGATGCGCTAAGCAGAACTCCAGATACATTTGTCTCTGTGATGTTATATGAAATTGATTCTACGTATACCGATTCAACAGTGTATAAAAAAACACCCACATACATCACAAATACGTTGGATAGTATCACGGATTTTAAACTAGAAAATTTACGTGCAGGCACTTACAAAATGATTGCACTGAAAGATGTTTCTAATAACTATGTGTTTAATCCGCTATCCGATAAAATAGGATATGTTGCCCAAAAAGTTACTGTTCCAACAGATTCTTTATATACAATTACGTTGTTTAAAGAAATTCCAGCTTTTAAAGCAACGCGTCCAGCGCAAATGTCTAAAAACATGATTGTGTTTGGATATGAAGGCCCTGTGGATAGCATGAACATTACGATCAATTCGGAAGTATTGGATAATTTTAAGTATAAAACCACGCGCGATCCCGAAAAAGATACACTTCGCTATTGGTTTGAAAATTTAAAACCTGAAACCGATTCGCTGCTATTTACGGTTTCGAAAGGAACATATAGCAAAGATTTTACCGTAAAGCTAAAACAGCTGGAACGTGATTCGCTAAAAATTACGGCGAATTATAAAGGAATCATTCCGCCAAATGGCGATTTCAAAGTAGCTGCAAACACTCCAATTGTTGCCATAGACAACAGCTATATTTCGATTCAAAATAAAGATTCTATCCCTATAAAGTTTACGTCTGAATTTAACGAAAAAAATAACAGTTTAGATTTATTTTTCGAAAAGAAAGAAAGTCAACGTTACACTATTAAAATGTTGCCAAAAACGATTACCGATTTTTATGGAGAAGTAAATGATACACTTTCATTCTCGTTGACTACTAAAGAAAATAAAGATTATGGAAATATCCGTTTAACATATATTGATACACAGTATCCAGTGATTGTTCAGGTTGTCAATGAAAAACTAGAGTTAATTGCTGAAGAATATCTAACAGAACCAAAGCCTTATTGTGAATTTCCGTATATCGATCCGCAATTTGTGTATTTTCGTGTGGTTTATGACACCAATAAAAATGGTAAATGGGACACCGGAAATTACCTAAAAAACATCCAGCCAGAAACCGTAAAATATTTCCCTGGAAAACAGCAAGTTAGAGCAAATTGGGATGTGATTGAAGATCTTGTGAATTTAAAGTAAACGCGTCTTTATCATCCAAAAACTTCAATTTATTTCGATAGGTTTCTACATGTGATTTTGTGAGTGTTACAATGGCTGTTTGCTCTTTGTTAGGTTCTATATTTGCCAGTTGTTCACCTAACACATCATACGCAGCGCAATGCCCTGGATATTCGTGCGAATTGGCATCGAGTCCTACTCTATTCACGCCAATACAATAACTCATATTTTCAATCGCGCGTGCTTTTAACAACCCGTCCCACGCACTAATTCGCGGTTTTGGCCAATTTGCCACATACAACAACACATCATAGTTTTCAACATTTCGCGCCCAAACTGGGAAACGCAAATCGTAACAAATTAGCGGGCAAATTTTCCAACCTTTATACGTAATGATGTTTTTGGAAGTTCCAGCGGTATACACTTCATGTTCGCCAGCTAAGGTAAATGTATGTCGCTTGTCATAGGCTTCCACGTTTCCAGCAGGAAATACAAATACAGAACGATTGTAATAGTGTCCATTTTCAACAATCACCAAACTTCCAGTAATTGCAGCATTTTTAGCTTTTGCCAACGCTTTTATCCACGTAATCGTTTCGCCATTCATGGTTTCCGCGACTGCTTTTGGATTCATGGTAAAACCAGAGGTAAACATTTCTGGTAATACAATCACATCTACAGTTTCTGTAATTGCATTGATTTTTTTTCCTAATTGGATGCGATTTTCCGCAGGATGTTCCCAAATAAGATTGGTTTGTACTAAGGCTATTTTTAGTGTTTCGTTTTTCATTTGAGACTTTTTCCTAAATAATGTGATTGTTCCAAATTATTCTCGATACAATTTTTTCATTTCGATTTCATCAAATGTAAAAATCACTCGAATTGACGTTTTTGAAAATAAAATTATCGCGCCTTGAGCGGAGTCGAAAGGCAAGGTAAATTTAAGCTTATTTTCCGTTGATATCTAACACTTCAAAAAGTTTTGCTTTAAAGCTTCTGCCAATCGGAATGCGCTTGTCGTGGATATACACTTCGTTTCCCGTAATTTTATTCACATGATCTTTGTTAATGACAAACGATTTGTGAATTTGAATGAATTGATGTTCAGGCAATTTCTCTTTCCACGTACGCAAGGTTCCAATGAAAGATAGTTTTTGTAGTTTACTTACCAATGTCAAATAATTTCGTTCCGATTCAACATAGTAAATATCTTGGAATTGAATTTTATGAAAGGTTTTGTCAACGTTTAAAAACAAGGTTTCCGAAACTGTTTTTGGCGCTTCCGCAGATATAACTCTGGGTTGATTGCGTTGTGTTTTTTGAATTGCTTTTAGGAAACGTTCCAACGAAAATGGCTTCACCAAATAATCGATAATTGTTTCAAACTCAAAACTTTCCACCGCATAATCAGGATACGCCGTTGTCATAATAATAGTTGGCGGATTTTTGAGCGTTCGCAGAAAACTCAATCCTGAAATATCAGGCAAATTGATGTCTAAAAAAATCAAATCGATGTCTTCAGCATATAAAATATCATACGCTTTTAACGCTGCATTGAACGTCCCTACCAATTCCAAATGCGATACTTTAGCAATATAACTTTTCAGAATTCGCTGCGCTGGAATTTCATCTTCAATAATGATACATTGCATATTGTTTAGCTGTTTCGTGTTAGATTTAATTTCAATGTGACACGGTATGTTTCTGTGGCTTCTATCTTCAATTCATACGCATCTTTATAAAGTAAATCCAAGCGTTTTGTTAAATTTTGCAAACCTATTTTGTCTTCTGTGGTTTCTTTTGTCGCATCAAACACATTTGTACAGACACATTCCAATACGCCATTTTTAAGTGTAATTTTTATATCAATGGCGGTATCAATCATGCTGTGTTTAAAGGCGTTTTCAATAATAGTAATCAACAAAAGTGGCGCAATGACACTATCGAAACTACGAATTTCTTTCGTATAATGAATCGTTTTTATGCCTTCGGCACGAATTTCTTGAAACGCAATATAATTGTCAATAAACGCAATTTCTTTTTCGAGCGAAACAAAGGTTGCATTGCTTTCATACAATACGTGTTTTAAATTATTGGACAACATTAAAATCAACTCCGGAACTTGCGTCGGTTTTTCTAAGGAATAGGAATAAATTGTGTTTAAATTGTTAAACAATACATGCGGATTGATCTGCGATTTTAAGAATTTCAATTCCATTTCCGTATGCTTTCGCTGAATGGCTTCTACTTCATCTTTCTTCTCCAAATAGCGAAATAACATCCATATAAAGGAGAAAAATATAATTGGCACAATCGTTTGCCATACATAATCAGACAAGCATCTCACCACACTACAACCACATTCTGCAAACACATTGCAATACAATTGTGTCGCTAAAAAACTAATCAATGTAATGATGAGAATGTATATCGTATACCATTTTTTCTTTTCAAAAAACGGCAATAATATAAAATCATTCGCATATACAATGACAACTAAAATAGACAAGTATTGCAAAAACGGATTTTCTGTCCAATAGTAATCTGAAAAGTAAAATAATGAAACCATAATGAACAATGTCCAGAATAAAATGTGAATCAGTATTTTAGAAATTCGGTAACTAAAGAAGTTCATCTGTTATTTTTTTTACAAGCAATCAAAGTACTAAGAAAGGGAGAATTCGTCAAATATAAGCGTATGAAATGCAGGTTTTCTTATACAAACAGTAGTTATGTATGGAAATACTGCTTTATATTTGGAATGTAGAATTTTTAAATACCCAAATAATGGAAAAAGAATATACACCCGAAACGATAGAAGATTGTATGGTGATTTTGGATGAAATCATTACAGAAGAAGACAAAACTGAAATTAAAAATATGTCCGAATTTGATTTTAAAATGTCAGCGCACTTTGGCTTAGGCGTATGGATTCGCAACAATTTTGGTGCTTGGCAAGAAGATGCTCCATTAGTAAAAAATACAGGACTTGTTGGCGATTCGTTGTCAGCTAAAGTTTTAGAAAATTACCATGCACATTTAATGAAAAAGGCATAAAACAATCTTTTTCTTCATGTTGTTTGTGTAGTTGATTTTGCAGAACATACATCTTTTTTTCTCTCCTTTTAGAATTTGTTCATTTTTGAAACATCAATTCAAAATCAATCAAAAATGAACAGACTTTTTACCACCATTTTTACGCTTTTAATATGTCAATTATTACTTTCGCAAGAAGTGAATCAGGTTACGAAAGACGCGAAAGGTCGCGAAAAAATGTTAGGCGAAATTACCAAAGAAGGTTTTACGTCGAACACTTTCAATTCGTGGTTTACTCCAAATTATGAAGCGTATATACCTGATGAAACCCTTGTGAAAAAACTGAAGCGAAAGCTGAAAAAATATACAATTACTATTTTTATGGGCACTTGGTGTGGCGATAGTAAACGCGAAGTTCCAAAGTTTTATAAAGTGTTAGAAGCTGCCAATTTCCCAGAAAGTGATTTACGTGTTGTTGGACTTAACAATGGTATAGAGCACTATAAACAAGGTCCAAATGGTGAAGAAAAAGGCATGAATATTCATCGAGTACCAACATTTATTGTGTATAACAAAAAAGGCAAAGAAGTTGGACGTATTGTGGAACATCCTGTGGAAAGTATGGAAGCAGATTTGTTGAAAATTTGCAGAGGAAAGTCGTACGAACACAAGTATCAAGTTGTCACTGAATTAGACAATATTTTCAAGAAAAAAGGCGAAAGCTATGTTACCGAAAACGTAGAAAAAGTGATTTCTAAACTAAAGCCGTATTTAAAAAATTCCAAAGAACTCAATACGTATGCCTATATGTTGCTTCGCGCGAAAGCGAGAGAAACCTCCAAAGCCATTACTGTTTTTAAAATGAATGTCAAATTATTTCCAACAGATAAAAACTGTTATGATAGCTTGGCAGAAGCATATTATGTTACCAAAAATTATGAAAAAGCAACAGAGAATTACAACAAGGTATTGGAGTTAGACGCTAATGATACCAATGCAAAAACGATGTTGGCTAAGATGCAGCGATACTAATTTCAACGCAAAGTTTGTTTTAAAAGCAGTGCTTCTCATGATGAGATTTGGCACTGCTTTTTGTGTTTATTTAGTGGCTGTTTTAAAATCAATTACGTATGATTTCAACAGATTGTCATGCTCCGTTCTGTATCCATTTTCAAGTAATAATTGGTATTGTTTGTTTGGTTCTAGTTCAACATGATAGGTAACTGACATTCCATCTTCTGCAAAATCAATAGAATTTACTTTTGGAAAATGCTCTTTTCCTAATGGACCAAAACCTGTTGATTTTATTAAAGAATTCATTTTCATTGAGAATACAACCGTGATTTCTTTCGTTTTTGGAGATACGGTTTCACTTCCATTTTCAAATTGTTTTATAGCAACTACGGTTGGTCTTTTACGTTCATACGTTTGAAACAATTCTTCTATTGTGGTTGAAAAATATCCCGATTTATTTACAAATTTTTCAACTTCATCCTCATTGCTGTAATTCAATTCTATCATTTCTTTAATGGCGCTGGTTTTATCTTTTGCACTATCATAATTCAATTCCGCAATTTTGAATCCTATATAATAAATTAAATCTCTTGTTTTAAACTGATTATTGGAGTCCCACATCCAAAGTCCCATTTTTCTGAAGTTGAACATTTCTTCTTCAAAAGCATTTCGTAGTTTTTCATCATTTTCCTTCCCGTAAGTTACATACGGAAATGGAGCTTCTTTGTTTGTCACTTTATACGCAATAAAATCTGCAATACCTTCATACAATGCTAAAGACAACGTATTCTCTACTATTTCACTCTGCTGTGTATGCACATATTCATGAACATTTAAGAATTGAATATTTTGAATTGGGTTGGTTGCGTAATATGTTTTAACGTGGTTTAATCTTTCTGGAAACTCAGACACATTGGCTTTTGCTGTACCTAGCGCAAATTCACTACCGATCAATACGCTATCATCAAAACCAGTTCCTGGAGTTCTAAAAACGCCCATTGTATAGTAAATTGTTGCTGGTTTCATGTCTGGATACATCTCTTTCAGTTTCGCTACTCCTTCAATTATTTCTGCATTACAAGATTCAGTATTAAGTGTATTTTCTCGTATTGAAGTCCAAAATTTTGGATAGCTATTTATAGCTTCTATATATTCTCTAGGTTCATAATTTCTTTTTTCAAAGAGTTCTTTCTGACCTTTAGAAGCTTTATCAATAAAGAGTTTATTCAAATAGTCAAGCTGCAACACAGTATCTTTTGTAGCAATGATTTTATCGTATGCTTCCCAAAAATTATCAATGTCAGCACGGACGATTTCTTGTTCAAATTGTGGTTTATTTTCACAACTCAGTAATAGGATACATGTAAGAATTACAATTAGATGGTTTTTCATATTGGCTCAAGTTTATTTTAAAAAGATAATTGTTTTTCCTATTTGTTACAGTTCTTATTAAAAAAAGAATTGAAAGCGGTATTCTTGCGTGAATTATTAGTAATTTTAGCGGTAAAGTGTTTATTTTTCTTTTTCAAGAATTTGAATGAAAATGATCTACCATAGTTGCCAAACACTTCAATAATGGTTGCTGAAGCCCAGATTTTACAAACCGATTTTATGAAATTGTCACTTCCTACATTTTTAACATGCGTACTGCTTTTAGCATTTCAACTCCATGTGTTAGCACAAGAAATGCCCGAAAATGCATCTTCAGATGAAGTCTTAGCATTTATCATCCAACAGAAACATTCCAATCCTGATTTAGCAAAAAAATACACACAAATTCTTCTTGAAAAAAGTAGAAGTTCCAACGATTTGAAAGGAATTTTTGAAGCTCATTTTCAAAATGGACGTATTGCCAATATTGAAGGAAATTATTCGCTTGCCATTCAACATTGTGACTCAGCAATTACGACAGCAAAAAAATTAAAGAATGATATTTCACTAGCAGAAGCATATTTAACCAAAGGAAATGCTATTGTATATCTTGGCGATAATAAAGAAGCTTTGGCTTGTTACTTAAAAGCACTTGACATCGCGAATCTTCGGAATGATATTGAGTTAAAAATTAGAGCAAAAGCCAACATTGCTAAAATCAAAAGACGCATGGAGTTTTTTGAAGAAGCATTGGAAATTTATAAAAACAATGCGCAATTAGCCGAGCAATATCAGTTTGAAGATCAATTGATTGTCATCAATTCATATATGGGCATTGGCGGTACCTTTTTACGTTTGCATCAACCTGATTCTACCTTGCATTATTCTAAAATTGGTTTGCAAAAGAGTTTGGCAATCAACGATGATGAAGGTGTAAGTTATTTTTATATCGATATTGGCATTGCGTATTTTATTAAAGGTGATTTTGAAGTTGCAATTGATTATTTAACGAAAGCAGAAAAGATTACAAAAGGGTTGAACAATCAAAAACGATTGACAGAAATCTATTATTACATTGGAAAATCGTATTACGAATTAAAATCGCACGAAAAAGCCATTGAATTTCTAAAAAAGGTGGAAGCTATTGTTGCGGCTAAGAATGCAGTGAAAGAAAATAGTTTCAATCCGCCTGAATTGTTAGGAACCTATCGCGCATTATCAAAATCGTATGAACAACTTCGTGAAAACGAGCAATACTTAGCCTATACATCTAAATACATAACGTTGAATACCTATAATGAAACGCAAAATATTGAAGTCATCAAAGATTTGTATGAAACGGTTCGAAAGGAAAATGACACGCTATCTTCGTTGACTTCTAAGTTAGAAAATAGATTGATTTATGTAATTCTGTTCACCATTTTTGTGCTAGGTTTATGTGGCTTTTTCTTGTTTAAATTTATCAAAGTTCGCAAACAAAATAAAGTGATTTTTGAAAAACTAGTCTCGCAAATTGAAGCTAAAAAAGTAATCAAAAAGAAAGTTGATTTTACGATTGAAGATAAAAAGGTAGCTGCTATTTTGGAGCGTCTGGAAAAACTAGAACAATCACTTTTCTTTTTAAATAGCAATTGCACCTTGCAAACAATTTCAAAAAAAGCAAAAACAAATACTACCTATTTATCAAAAATTATTAGTACTTATAAACAGAAAAAGTTTTACGAATACATCAACGAATTACGTATTGAATATGTATTAAAACGCCTTAAAGAAGATTCTAAATTTCGCAACTATTCTATTAAGCATATTGCTGAAGAAATTGGGTATAAAAGTACAAATTCATTCACAAAATACTTTAAAGCACATACAAAACTGTATCCATCGTACTACATCAAAAATCTTGAAAACAGCTCTATAAATAATGCCTCAAATTAAGTAATTTGAGGTGCGAAACCATTATAATATCCATATTTAGGAAACAAAATAAACTATCTTACTCTCTGTAATCTAAACCTAAAACCTTTATTTATGAAAGTGAAGACTTTACAAAAAATGTATTTTAAAAAATCAACAATTGCAAAGATTGATCAAATCACTTCAGCGCAACTAAAAGGCGGAACGCGTACGTTAGACCTTGAAGGAAGCGGTCGTGCTACACATTGTGCAGATATCGTTTGTTATTAATAATTACACTTTATAATTCACATGTAAGAATCGGAAGGTTAGCCTTCCGATTTTTTTTGCACCAAACTTTACAATTTCTCTTTTCACCTTACTACCTCAATTCATTTAATTTTTGCGCTTCTTGCGTAGACAACCTTTTGTGAGGTCAAATTTCCATCCTACTTTTAAACAACAAAATTCATGAAATATTGACTAATATCTACAGTCTATATATTACATGAATAAATTATAAACCTTAAAATTTTATACCATGAAAACTCAAAAAGTAAAATCATTAAAATTAGTAAAAGCTTCTGTTGCAAATTTAGATTCTAAAAAGCAACACGCAATCAATGGTGGAGGAAAATCATTTAGAACTATCTGTATCACTTCATGTGTAGTACATTAATTAATTTAGAACCTTATTCATTAACTATAAATTTTTAAACCATGAAAACTCAAAAAACAAAATCATTAAAATTAGTAAAAGCGTCTATCGCAAATTTAGACAAGCAAACACAACAAGAAGTTGTTGGCGGAGTAACTGGTATTGGTGATTGCCATAGTAGAACATCTTTATGTATTACTTCTTGTCACGTACACTAATTAATAAATTGTTTAGGTTAAAAGCTCTTGCAAAACAAGGGCTTTTTTTATTTTCAAACGTACACTGCATTTCGACCGTGCTCAATGTGACACTAAAAATTATATAGCCTTTTATATTCTATTCAAAATATCGGCAGCTTGTGCCAACGTTTCTTCCGTTTTGGCAAAGCAGAAACGCAGCAGTTTATGATCTTCTTTATTGGTGTTGAACACAGAAAGTGGAATGGACGCAATTTTGTGTTCGCGCGTGAGTTTTTTGGCAAATTCGGTGTCTAATTCATCAGTAATATTTTCATACGACAAGACTTGAAAATATGTTCCTTGTGATGGTTTCCATGTAAAACGTGAATCTTTAATTTCATTTAGAAAGAAATCTCGCTTGCGCTGAAAAAATGCTGGAAGTTCTACATAATTCTCAGGATTTTTTAAATAGTTTCCAATGCCAATTTGCATCGGATGATTCACAGAAAACACATTGAATTGATGCACTTTTCTAAACTCGTCCATTAATTCCTTTGGCGCTACACAATAACCCATTTTCCAACCTGTATTATGAAATGTTTTCCCAAAAGAAGCCGTGATAAACGTACGCTCGGCTAATATTGGATACAACGCTGCACTTTGATGCTGTGCGCCATCAAAAATGAGGTGCTCGTAGACTTCATCACTGAGTAAAATGATGCTTGTATTTTCCAGAATTGATGACAATTCGAACATGTCTGCTTTTGACAAAACCGTTCCGCTAGGATTGTGCGGCGTATTGATAATCATCAACTTGGTTTTGCTGGTAATTTTGCTTCGAACTTCATTCCAATCGACTGAAAATGCGGTTCCTTTGAGTTGAATTGGCACTACTTTTCCGCCATGTACTTCCACAGCTGGCGCATAACAATCGTACGCAGGCGTAAATATGATTACCTCATCATTTGGTCGCACAAACGCACTTATAATGGTAAAAATGGCTTGCGTTGCGCCTGCGGTTACCGTAATTTCCGTTTCCGGATGGTATTTTCGTTGGTATAACAATTCTATTTTTTCAGCAATGGCTTCCCGTAACATGAGCGCACCCGGCATTGGTGCATATTGATTGTAGTTTTCGCGCAATGCTTGCTGTACCAATTCAATGAGTTTTGGGTCCGAAGGAAAATTTGGAAATCCTTGAGACAAATTGAGCGCGTTTTCCTTTGCTGCAAGTTGACTCATCACGGTAAAAATTGTAGTTCCTACATTCGGAAGTTTGGAAATGTGTTGCATTGATTGTTGGTTGTTGGTTGTTGGTTGTTGTTTGTTGGTTGTTGGTTGTTGTAAAATTAAAGAATTGAAAGATGAAATGATTGAAAGAGTCAAAAAAGTCTTATATCTTGACTCTATATGCTATTCTCTACTTAAAATTCTCTAAAACTTCTTCCAAATTCTCAATAATCGGATCTACATCTTTGTTGTTTTTCTTTTGTTTTTTTCGAACGATGATAAATCCCACAATGAGTAGCCAAGCATATGTCATTCCATACGCGATAAGTTTGAATTGCAACGTTGCTTCGCGTAAGACATCTTGAAAATAAATCGTCATTCCAACAGCTAATAATACCAAATATACTGGCATAAAAAAGTTGGTAATCCATTTGAAATAGCGCAGTTTTTTGAGCATTTTTGTGGCAAATGCTTTCATGTTTTCCGAAATATCATTCGGCGTACGCCAAAATAAAACCCGATACCACATCATCGCCAAGGTTACACTTAGTAAGATGAACATAAATGTGAGTCCTAAATAGAAATTATCCGAGCGTTCTTTGAGTGGATTTTCGTTCCACAACCAAATAAATACGGCAAATACGATGGCAAATGAAATACTCATCAATAGGTTTCCAAAGACAATTTTGAGTTGGAGTTTTTTGAGTTTTCCAAATAACGAATCGCTTTGTGCTTTACGTTGTAATTCATTGGATGAGACAGACTTCCAATCGTTTTGTAAGTCGTTAAAATCATTCATTATTGTATATTTTTAAAAGTCGTTTTTTAATTCTATTAATTCGAACACCGACATTGTTGGCTTCGATTCCGATGATGTCTGCAATTTCTTGATAACTCAATTCTTCTAAAACCAAACTGATGATCAAGCGTTCGTCTTTTTTGAGTTTTTGCACACATTGCATGAGTTTGTTCACGCGGTTTTCTTGTGATTGACGTTCGGTGTCAATATCTTCTTCAAACGTATCGGGCAACTCGTCATTGAACAGTGATAAATGCTTTTTTGTCGTTCGATTGAAGGTAATGGTGGTGTTTAAAGTAACACGATACAACCAAGTCGTTAGCTTTGAATTTCCTTTGAAATTTTTCAATCCATTCCAAACGTTGATCAATACTTCTTGATACAAATCATCGACCAATTCTTTTTCGTAGAGATACGCAAAACAAATCCGATAGATTTTATCTTTGTGATGTGTGATAATTTCTTGAAAATAATCTTCTCGCATCACGTTTTTAATTGGTTTTGACAAAGTTTGAAACTTCTTTGTAAAATTCCGTTGGATTATCGAGCATGATGAAATGTTCGGCTTTGTCAACGATTTTTACCGTACACGAAGTACACTTTTTATATTGTTCTTTGTACATTTTTAGTTTTTCGGCACGTGTAAAGTTAGGAAATTGTGGAATAGGCTCGTTCCAATTGGTCAAAACCAATGTCGGTGTTTTTATGTTTTGAATGCTTTCACGAATGTCTGTACTCATCATTTCAAACATGGTAAATCCAAGCGTTCTACGGTCGGATTTTGCAGCGTCCTCCAATACGAAATCGAGTTTTTCTTTGTTACGCATCATTCCGCCTAAGGATTGTTTGAGCGTATTTCTTAACGTTATACTATCCATAGGCATATACATTTCTTTCAAAGCTGTATAGGTAGATTTCACCACTGCTTCCGTCACCGCAGGATTGTACGCGCCCGCCAAAAAAGGCAAACTATCTACAATGATCATTTTTGAAACTAAATTTTCTTCGTCAATTCCGATTAGTAAACTGGTAAATCCGCCAATACTGTGACCAATGAGAATACTGTTTTTAGTTTTGTATTGCTGAATATACCCAATGAGTGCTGTTTTGACTTCTTGCAGAATATTTTCAGAAGCAATCGGTTGTACGCCGCCAAAACCTGCTAAGGTAATCACATGAATTTGATAAGTGTCTTTGTACTTTTTAACGGTTTCGTTCCAAACATTTCCTGAACATGACAATCCGGGAATTAAGAACATGGTGTCGCCTTTTCCATAAACAGCAACTTCAAAAGCGGGTGTTTTTGTGGTTTCTTGTCCGAGTACATTCGCGAAAGCAAAGAGAAATAAAAGAATAGATAGTGTTGTTTTCATCGTTTTTGGTTTTACATTTCTCTTTTAGTACAAACGATTTATTTTTATTACAGTTTTGAAGAAAAAAACTTGAATTTTTTAAATTTCAAGATCAAATAGCCCTGTTTTTCAACTTTGTTTGATCCATTTTAGATGGCTGTCTTCACAAGATACACTATGCTCAACAACAAGTATTGATCTACAATTACTTTACTTGATGTGTAGGTTTTAGTAAGTCATTGATGGTTTTGACAGGATTAAAAGTTACCAATGGAACTTCCACAAAAATAGTATTCCAAAATGCCATTCCGCCATTCCATAAGCCCGGCAATTCTAAGGCTTTTATTTTTTTACCGCTTTTTGATTTTGAGGTAATGAAGTACGATTTTCGGTCTACAAATTGCGAAAGATCGTATTTGTTTCCCTGATAATCTTTGACGCCACAAACAATATCTACAGGATTAAAGTGTGTGGCTAGTTTTTGAATGCTTTGATGGTATTCGTTACGCCTGTCAATCTGTGCTGATTCTACAATTTGCAGTGAAATCGAACCGTTTTCGTGTTTTACCCAAAATGGTCCACCACCGGGTTCTCCTTCATTTTTTACCATTCCGCAAACGCGAATAGGTCTGTTGAGTTTTTCAATGAGGTATTCTATTTGATATTTTTGTGAATATTTTTCAAATTCTTCACTGATTTGGATGTTGAGTTCTTGGTATAAAAAACTTAAAATTGTGTTCAATTCGTCATCAGAAACTCCTTCATGCAACATTTCCATAAACCTGAATGCCTTTTGTTGCAACTCCATCAATTTTCCTGCAAGAATTTTTTTGTAACGCGAGATTTCTTCTGCGTATGTGCTTACAACGACATTGTCTATGTTTTTTATGAAGATTAAATCCGCATCAATTTTATTTAGATTTTTTATCAACGCGCCATGTCCACCAGGTCTAAATTCCAAATTTCCGTCTGCTTCTATAATGGGTCTGTTTTTTAAATCGACCGCAATGGTATCCGTTTGTTCCGACTGATACGAGTATGAGATTTCAAATGTGCAGCCAGTTTTTTGTTCAATATGTGGTAAAACTTTTGCTTCGGTTGTTTTAAATTTATCGTAATGCTGCTTGGAAATCGTAAAATGTAATGTTGCTTTTCCAGCTTGACAAGCATAACTTGCCGCTTCAAATAGATGTTCTTGAAAAGGCGTTGCTGTATGACTTTTGTATTTGTGAAAAGGCAATAATCCTTTCGGATAGTTTCCATAGTTTAATCCTTCTTCCGCAAGTAATACATGTACAAAATCACGATTAAACTCATCTGGTTTTTTGATGCGATCCAATTCCGTTTTGTCCATCTTTTTCAATACCTCATCATAAAAAGGGAATTTTTCCAATCCGATAAAAAACAACCGTATTTCAGGCTCTTTTTCTTTGTTGATATACGAGTTGATCGATTCTTTTTTAGGATTGTAGGTTTCTAAAAATTTATACAGAAATTTAAACATCCGCGTTGCTGCACCCGAAGCTGGTGTAAATTTTACAACGTCTAATTTGTTATGCTCTTCTTTGTATAGTTGTTCGTAAATTTCTTCAGTTTCGGAAGTGAGTTTTAAGATTCCATTTGCAACACTTGCGTGTGCTGTGATATCTGTAAAAGGAATTTTTTTTCCAAACTTAGTCAATTGTTTTTCCACTTGAAGCAATGTAATTCCTTTTGCTTCTATTTGCGCTATATGTTTTTCTGAAAAGTTCAATGTATTGCTTGTAGTTTATCTATCTCAGTGATTGCTTTTTGAAGTCGCGTTTCTGCACTTCCTTTGAGCAATACATACGATTGGTTATAGGTTTTTAGGGTTTGTTGAAATTCTCTAAAAGCTGCTGCCCTTTTGTAAGGCAAATCACGAATTCCATCCGCTTCCCAAGGTGTATCAATATAAGTTAAAAAATAGAGATCTGTGGTATTTTTTGCTGCATATTTTTGAAGCGTTTCACTTTTAAATTCAGGATAATACAAACGTGCATACGTGATGGTTTCCAGAATGTCTGTATCACAAATTATTAGTGAATTTCCTGAAGCTTTACATTCCAAACGCAATTGTCCTTTTGCAATCGGCAGCACATCTTTTGAGTTTAGTTTTTCACCTTTTTGCTGTTTTGCTTCCGCGTAGATTCGCGCAAATTCGGGTACATAGGCTGCATTGAAATGTTCCGCTAGTTGTGTTGCTAGTGTCGTTTTTCCTGTTGATTCAGGCCCAAAAATTACTATTTTAAGGCTGCTTTTGCACTGTTTTTTAAGGTTTTTCTCCATGCGATGTATCCAAAGATGGCTAAAATTAAGAAAATTGTGAATTGTATCGCGGTAAATCCGAGTCCTTTTACAAAATACAACGGAACAGAAATAATGTTTCCAAAGATCCAAAACAACCAATTTTCGATTTTTTTCTTTGCCATGAGCCACATTCCTGCAAAGAAAATACCTGTTGTAAATATGTCTAAATAAGGCGTAATCGTTTTGATTTCAGCAATGGAGCCAAGATTTGATAGCACTAAATCAATCGTTTCGTTTACATTTAAATGAATGTCAATCATCTCATATTGTATGTATACTACATAGGTAAAAGCTGCTGTAAATAAGAAAATGAAAATCGTTTTTAGTTTGTCCCAAAAATTGGTTCGTGATATTTCTAATTTAGCATCTTCACGTACTCGTGACCATAAATACCAACCGTACACACTCATTAAGGAATAGTATACGTTGATAATCATATCGCCGTAGAGCACAAATTTATAACATAGGTAAATGTAAATCAGCGTACTTATAATTCCCGTTGGATATACCCAAATTTTTTCTTTTTTGGCAAACCAAACGCTTGCAATTCCGAATGCTGCTGCGGAAAATTCTAAAATAATGTCTAACCAGATCGCATTTTTATACGGTTCTAGTAAAAAATCAAAAAGTTGGCTCATAGTTACTTCTGTCAGATTTTACAATTTTCATAGTCAATAGAATGTTTTCTTCTTTTTCAAATGCCGTTTTTACTTCCGTTGTTAGCAGTTTCATGATCCCATCATAGTCGCCATAGATTTGCGTGCTCAGCGGATTTTCTAATACGGTATATTCCGAAGCTCTTAGTTTTTTGATGAAATTGATAATGGGCGTTTCAAAATCATTTTGTAATGGTGTTAAGGTGAGTTCTATGGATATGTTCATTTTTGGATTTTGGATTTTAGGTCGCTTCGCTCTTGGGTTTTGGTTGTCGGTTGTCGGTTGTCGGTTGTCGGTTGTCGGTTGTCAAGTTATTTTTTTCATTTCAGAATGCAAACTCTTAAACTTATAAACTTTGGTATTGATTATTCATTATTTATTTTTCTGTTCATTCGTTGATTTGGTTGTTTGTTGCACTGATAACTCATAACTCATAACTCTTGGCTCTTGGCTCTTGGCTCTTGGCTTTTACATTTAAAATTTAAAATTTTTTTTTTTTTTTTATTTATTCTAAATATAAATAATAA
>CAYGPQ010000047.1:27871-35881 GCA_964351775.1 uncultured Kordia sp.
TTTTTTTTTGTTTTTTTTTGTTTTTTTTTTTTTTTTTTTTTTCTGTTTTCTCTTTTCTCTTTTCTCTTGTCTCTTTGCTCTTGGCTCTTAAAAGTATTTTTTTACATTTAAAATTCAACATTTATAGTTTGTTTTTTTTTCGTCTCAATTCTAATAAAAAATCTTCATTTTCTTCAAAAGCCGTTCCGATGACAACCAAATCCGCACCAGCGTTAAACGCTGTGTTTATCTGTGTTTTTGATCGGATTCCGCCACCAACAATTAATGGAATTTGTAATTGATTGGAGACTTGTTTTATAATTTCTGGCTTGACCATTTTTTTCGCGCCACTTCCTGCTTCTAAATAGATAAGCTTCTTTCCTGAGAATTGTCCCGCCAAAGCAGTATGCAAAATTACAGTTGTATCTTCTTGCGAAATTGGTTGTGTTTCGCTCACACGCTGTACCGCAGTTTCCACGCCGCCATCTATTAATATATATCCTGTTGGAATGATTTCTAAGTTCGAATTCATCAGCTTTGAAACCGATTGGATTTGTTGTTCGATTAGGTATGTTGGATTTCGTCCGGAGAGTAAGGATAAGAATAATATTCCATCGGCTGTTTCTGTGATTTGCTCGTGACTTCCAGGGAAAATTAAGATGGGTAAATTTGTATGTTCCTTGATGGTTTTCACAACCGCTTCCATCCTTCTCTCTTCATCTGTACTTCCACCAACAAATACGTGTGTGATGATGGATTCGTGTACTTTTTTGAAAAATTCAGGAATCTGAGTCATTTCTATTTTATCAGGATCCATTAAAACTGCTACTAGTTTTTTGCGGTCTTTTTTCGCCTGAATGATAGCTGCGTACATCGTTTTTATACTCATCATGTTAGCGATTTTCTTCTAAAGCGTATACACAGGTAAATCCTTCAAATTCTAAAAAATCTAGTGTATAGGTTGCTGTTTCTTTTCCATAATAGACCGTTCCTTTTGTTTTAGATGCTTCCATAGAGAAATCGTCAATATCAATGTGTTTTAAGAAGCTTAATCCTTTTTCTGCGTATACTTTGTAAATGGATTCTTTTCCGCCCCAAACAATGGTTATTTTTCTAATGAGCGCTTCATGATTGGCAATGGTGTTGTATTCTTGCAACGGTGTAAATTTGTGTGCGATACGCAAAATTTTATCACGTTGCTTTTCGATATCTATTCCCACAGGAATGGAGTCGCTTACAATGATTGCCGAAAAGATAAAAGAATGTGTAATGGAAATATATTTTCCGTCTTGTAAATGCGGTTTTCCTTTGTCATCATAGTACAAATCAAAATCGGTATACCCGAACTCTGCTAGTAAATGACGGACACTTAAAAATCCACGTTGATGAATTTCAGAGCGCATTCCGTCAAGTCGCAGCTGACAATGATTTGTTAATTTTATCGTTCTATTTAATTCTTCAAAAGACTCTTCTATCTTCCAAATCAGCACTTTAGTATGTTTATTTACTGTTATAGTTTTGTAAAGAGCCATTATATTAAAAAGTTATTTAGTACCTTTGCACTCGCAAACTTTTAGCGTATGGATAGCGCTATAAAGTTACAAAGCGAATTTAAAAATATTTTGGGTCACAACCCATAATTATTCAATTTATAAAAAAAGAAAAAGTATGAGTACAAAATCAGTTCCTTACGTAGCGTACAAAGTTAAAGATATTTCTTTAGCAGCATGGGGAAGAAAAGAGATTGAATTAGCTGAAGCTGAGATGCCTGGACTAATGAGTCTTCGTGAAGAATATAAAGACGAGCAACCTTTAAAGGGAGCAAGAATTGCAGGTTGTTTACACATGACTATTCAGACGGCCGTTTTGATTGAAACTTTAAAAGCGCTAGGTGCGGAAGTTACTTGGAGTTCATGTAATATTTTCTCAACACAAGATCAGGCTGCTGCTGCAATTGCAGAAGCTGGTTTTCCAGTGTATGCATGGAAAGGAATGAACGAAGAAGAATTTGAATGGTGTATTGAGCAAACCTTATTTTTCGGAGAAGACAGAAAGCCATTAAACATGATTTTAGATGATGGGGGTGATTTAACAAATATGGTTTTGGACAACTATCCTGAATTGGTTGACGGAATTAAAGGTTTATCTGAAGAAACTACAACTGGAGTACACAGATTATACGAAAGAGTAAAGAATGGTACGTTACCAATGCCAGCAATTAACATTAACGATTCTGTTACGAAATCTAAGTTTGATAACAAATACGGATGTAGAGAAAGTGCTGTTGATGCGGTAAGAAGAGCTACAGATATTATGCTTGCTGGAAAGCGTGTTGTTGTTTGTGGATATGGAGATGTTGGAAAAGGAACTGCAGCTTCTTTTAAAGGTGCTGGAAGTATTGTAACCGTTACTGAGATTGACCCAATTTGTGCATTACAAGCTGCAATGGACGGTTTTGAAGTAAAGAAATTTAAGAATGTTGTTGCAAACGCGGATATCGTAATTACAACGACTGGAAATAAAGATATCGTTGTTGGAGAGCACTTCGAAGCAATGAAAGACAAAACAATCGTTTGTAATATTGGACATTTCGATAATGAAATCGACGTTGCTTGGTTAAACAACAATCACGGAAATACAAAAGTGGAGATCAAACCACAAGTAGACAAGTATACAATTAACGGTAAAGATATCATCTTGTTAGCAGAAGGACGTTTGGTAAACTTAGGTTGTGCAACAGGTCACCCAAGTTTTGTAATGAGTAATTCATTTACAAACCAAACGTTGGCACAAATTGAACTTTGGAAGCATTCTGATAAGTACGAAAACGATGTGTACATGTTACCAAAACATTTAGATGAGAAAGTAGCGCGTTTACACTTAGCTAAAATTGGTGTTGAATTGGAAGAACTTTCCGCAGATCAAGCTGAATATATCGGTGTTACTGTTGAAGGGCCATTCAAGCCAGAATACTACAGATACTAAGAAATTTAGATTTTATATTTTTAAAAGTCCTTTGTCGCAAGATGAAGGACTTTCTTTTTTATTATATTTAGCTTCATCTTTTTATGCGCTAATTCAGTCTAATGAAATTCTTTACCAATATTTTTATTTTCTTTTACGTGAGTTTTGTTCATTCGCAAGAGCGCGATTCATTAATTCAGCGTTCGTATGAAAATTTAAAAAATCAATATAAAAGTTTAGCATATACAAATCCTACATCAGCCAAAAATTACGCAGAAGCTTTAGTATTCAAAGCAAAAAAAGAAGGAAATGCACTGGAAGAACATGTCGCTTTTTTATTGAAAGCATCTTCTGAGAATTATTTTGGCAATATGGATGTTTCTTTAAAGTATATAGATTCATGTATTTTGTATGCTAGAACGCAAAAAAACGACTCGCTACTTATTAAAGCACTTAGTCAAAAGGGGAAAACCTATTTTACATTCGGAAAGTATACCAATGCAATTACCTATTATCTTCAATTAGATTCTCTGGCGAAAGTCACCAAAAATATTCGCTATCAAATGTATTCTAATCACAGTATTGGATCTATTAAAAACTTAACCGGAAATCATAAGGAAGCAACAGAATTGTTTCTAAAAAATAAAGATATTATTACGCCATTATTAGAAGAAAAAAAATATTATACTGTGTATCTAAATACATTGATTGGCTTGTGTTCAGCACATACGTATTATGATATAGATGCAGCTGCTAGTTATTTACCTGAACTTAAAAATTTTAGTATGAAAGCGAATGATACAGATGCGTTGAGCTATTATTTCACCTTGCAAGGAATTGTTGATTATAAGCGGAAAAAGTATGCTGCTGCTTTGGCGGTTTTAGATCAGGCAGATAGTTTGATAACGGTATTGGGAACGAAACGAAATTTATTTCCTGTATATCGCTTTCGCGGGAAAGTATATTTTGATATGCAACAATATTCGGATGCAATTGTTGCTTTTGAAGCGATAAAGTCATTACAGAATGAAGTAAAATTTGATCATTTTGAATTTAGAGAAGTGCTTTCACTTTTAGCAAATAGTTATGAACAGATTGAAGATGATGAAAAGGCATTAGAAAATTATCGGTTGGCACACAATTTATCGTATGTAGATACGCTTCAAAAAACTATTAGATACACCATTTTAGAAAAGTATGATAAAAAAACATTGGAAGATAAAATTGCATCTTTGAAAACCAAATCTGAGCAAAAAGAAAAACAAAACACTTCACTAGTTTTTCTCTGTATTGGTTTATTTACAGCGCTTTCAATGTTACTTTTTGTGTATAAAAAACAACAGCGGCGTAACAAGAGAAAATTTGATCAATTGGTACAACAATTAGCGTCAAACAAAGTGAATGCTCCAACAACAGAATCAACGAATAAGTTTCAGATTTCAGACGAGAAAATTTCTAAGATTCTTGATGGACTTGAAAAGTTTGAAAGAGCGAATTTATTTCTGAAGCAAAATACGAGTTTAGCTTCCGTCGCAAAAAAGCTGAACACAAATACTTCATATTTATCGGAAATAGTGAATACACATAAAGGTGTTACATTTAAAAATCATATCACACAATTGAGAATCGACTATGCACTGAATGCATTAAAAAATGATAAGGTTTTACGCTCATACAGTATCAAAGCAATTGCCAAGGAATTAGGCTTCAAGAGTGAAGGTGCATTTTCGAGAGCTTTCAAGAAACAAACGGGCATTTATCCTTCATTTTTCATCAAAAATTTAACCGCTATTTCATAAAATGGAGGTAACTTTTTTAGTCACATATCCATTAGTTTGCTATATTTCAGCCATTAACATTAAAACTAATTTATTATGAAAAAACAAAAATTAAACTCAATTAATCTAAGGATTAATAAAATTAGCATTGCCAACCTTACTACCATACAAGGAGGTAACGACGGACTAGGGAAAGATAATAATCCACCTGAAAGCTATACATGTTCACAATTTCCTTTGTGTCTTACAACTGTAGCTACACGTCCTGACAGTTTTAATCCTATGAACGACAATAGAAACAGTTCTAATTAAATTGCGCCTCTTTTTTATAAAACGACGGTTTTATTAATTGTTTAAGTTGAATTTACATTCTAATTTCAAGGTATTAATTAATTTAAAAATATAAGAATCATGAAAAAAAAGAATGTAACAAAACTCGAAGTACAGAAAACAGTAGTTTCTAATTTGAGTAAAGTAAAAGGTGGATTAGGATGGATTTCTTTACCACATACAGATTGTAATTGTTGGGCACCAAGTGCCGATAAAAGATGGTCAAACGTTGGCTGTTAAGAAAATTCATTAAAAAAGAAGCTTACTTTAAATTAAGTAAAAGAGACTGTCTGAAAAGGCAGTCTTTTTTTTGCGTTTTTTGAAGTAATGTTTAAAATGATTGGTATAATGAACTCGTCTTGACTTTTTCTATTCCCTAAAAAATAATAGAAATTCGCTCATACGCTGTTATTTTTCTCAGTCGTATCGCTGCTATGACTTTCATAAAATGCCGCTCTGAAGTAGTGAATACGAGTGAAGGAATTACAGTTAAAAAACCATAGTACATAATTGAGAATATTAAAAAATGATACGGTTTTACGTTCGTATAGTATCAAAGCAACTGCAAAAGAATTAGGTTTTAAGAGTAAAGGTCTTTTTTCTAGAGTTTTTGAGGAACAAACTTGGATTTATCCTTCCTATTTTATAAAAAACCTAACCGCTAATTCATAAACCAAAGGTATCAATGTTAGCCATCAAACCTTTTGTTTACTATATTTCTTCCATTAAACTTTAAAATCAAGTATTATGAAAAACAAAAAAGAAATGTCTATTAGACTAAGAAAAAGAAGTATTGCAAACCTAAGTCAGGTTAAAGGAGGAAATCTGAACGATACTGGATCGGTAGGTTGCACTAATAAAAGAGACTGTCCAACAACCGTAGACCCTAGAAGTGACGATGGTTTAGGAACTGCAGTTGACTGTTAAGAGAACTTTTTTAAATACCTTCAATTCATAAACTGAAGTTGCGAACAATTGTTTACAGGGAAAATCCATACTAGTTTTATACTATTATTAATTCAAAAACATAAACAGTATGAAATACACAAAATGGATTTTCCCCGTACTCTTTAGCATCTTTTTACTGACTTCCTGCTCGCATGAAGAAACAGAAATTTTAGATGAATCGTCAAGTCATACAGAAGGCTTATTAAAAAATTATCCAAAAGAAATTACCCTAGACAATTGGGGACAGTTTGTACACGCACCGAAAGAAGTACTTGATTATTTCGTTGCGCAAGAAGCAAAAGTAATAACACGTAATGAAGTTGTAGAAAAAGACGGTTTCGGCACAAGTCTAACTCCTGCGGTTGTGTTTGGACAAATACAAGTACAAACAAAAGGCGTAGATCCAAACACGGCTTGGTTAGGAAATACTGGAATTTACACCTATAACTTTTCCGATCTTACCGACTCTTTAGGAAATACTCTTTCGCTAAACTTCGACTACGGGAATAACTCTAATTATTTCTTTAACAGAAATGGTTTTACAGATGTAATGTGTTTCTATTACGAAAATGTGACTAATGGGGAATTTACAAATACCCAATGGAGAAATGGAGTAAGCACACTTGATATTGTATTTATTTCAAGACATTTGATTGGTCTTGAATGTTTTACGGAAGTTTGGCAATATTTAGCAGCTGATGTTGATGGAGACGGAGACATCACTACTTTTGACATGACTGAACTTCAAAAACTAATACTATATATTACCACTGAAATGCCTGTTTTACAAGGAAATAGTTATAACCAACCAGTAATTTATTTTCCTCAGAATGATTATACACTATTACAAAACTACTTAAATATTGTAGGTTGTGCTGGTTTTGACACTTCACTAATGAGTCCATTTTACGATGACGTTAGTTGTCAACGAATTAGTGATGAAGAGTTTGACAGATATGCCATTAAAAGAGGTGATGTCAGTGGAAATTGGAGTTTTTAAAAATTAAATGTAAAAAATTATAGTTAGTAAATATCTTAAAAACGCTTTGTCCTGTATGAATAAAGCGTTTTTTAATATCCTGTCACCAACAAACCGCGTGCTCCGCGCATCCCACATTTTTGATACTTATGATAAGCCTTTGCAGCACGTTCTCTGATTACTGTGTCCGATTCGTTTAGAATCCAACCATCAAGTGCCCATTTTAAAGTATATGCTTCTGGCGACATCAATCCAGTAGACCAAACCAACGGATTTGCGCCTGTCATTTTTAAATACGATTTAAAATAGTCTTTACTAATGCATGCTAATATAATAGCATCACGTTTCTTTTGATCTTTTGGTGTGAATGTAATATCTAAACTAAATTCCATTAAACCATTATGACCAATGTATGCGACTAAATCTGAATCGCCACCAAAACTCAATTTTTGATCATTCACAGTAATATCTGTTGGATTCGCTCCACTACTTGCTTGCAAAAAATCGATGGTAGTTTGTTTAATATATTTTCCATCGTACGCATCGGCGAGTAAATAGGTATTCGTTGTTTTATGTTTAAATACAATGCGTTCTAATATTTGCGGATTGTTTGAAGAAATCGTTTTGATGAATATCCAATCGTTACTTTTCTTAAAATGTGTTTTCACGCCATACAATGCGCCCCAATATAAATTTGTTCGCACATTTTGACCGTTTCCCAATGATTTTGGCACCGGAACAATTCCTTGATTTATATTATCACACAACGCGACGAATACGTGGATTTTTTTTTGTCCAAAACAAATAAAGCTTACAGAGAATAAAATAATGATAACAAGTAGCTTCATAATAGTTGATTTTAATAAATGTATAAAATAAAAACGTGTTGCATCTACAATTCGTATGTAGTCGTTGAATTTACGAAAAACCGTAAGTTTTGCCTTTAGCTAGTTAGAAGTAAATTATTTGTTTATATTTGAATACAGGATAACTAATTATTATGGAGTGTATTGTAGTTTATAACAATTGACA
>CAYGPQ010000048.1:0-11761 GCA_964351775.1 uncultured Kordia sp.
ACCGCCACCTGAGCGTCTTCGGTTTCCGCCACCACCGCCACCGCCAGTAGTAGATTCTTCAACATTTACAAAACGTCCATCTACTTTAAAATCAGTGAAATGTGCTAATACTTGTTCTTTTTTCTCCACATCTGTATTGAAAAATGAAAAACTTTCTTTAACGTCTACTTTGTAAACATCATCACGACCTAAATCTAAGGTTTCTTTTAAGAAATCTTTCAAACGCATCCAATCGTACCCATCTTTTTCACCAACATTGATGAAATAACGTGTGCTGTGCTCGTTTCCGCCACCTTTTGATGAAGAATAGTGATTGTCTGAACCAGAGTCAGCATAGGTGTCAGAACCGCCTTTTTGATTGAGATCTTTTGATTTTTTATAGTAATTGAAGAATCTGTTAAATTCAACAGATACCATACGTTTGATTAATTCTTCTTTGGAAGTGTCTTCAAAAATTTCGCTGATAGCAGGTAAAAACTTTTCTACTTCTTCGTTTACTTCTGTATTGTGAATTTTGTTTGCCAAGTGAAACAATTGAATTTGACAAATTTCGATTCCAGAAGGAATGGTTTTTTGTTCAAATTTTTGTTGAATTTTACGCTCGATAGCTTTTATCTTACGCATTTCACTTTTTGTGATAATGACTATCGAAACTCCCGATTTTCCGGCTCTACCTGTACGACCACTTCGGTGCGTATAGGTTTCTACTTCGTCAGGAAGTTGATAGTTAATTACGTGTGTAATATCGTCTACATCAATTCCACGTGCTGCAACATCGGTTGCTACTAACATTTGTATTTGACGCGATCGGAATGATTTCATCACTAAATCACGTTGATTCTGGCTCAAATCACCATGAATCGCCGCAGCGTTGTACCCATCTTCAATGAGTTTTTCAGCTACAGCTTGTGTATCGCGTTTTGTTCTACAGAAAACGACTGAAAATATATCTGGATTGGCATCTGCCAAACGTTTCAATGCTAAATACCGATCTCTTCCGCCTACAGCGTAAAATTCGTGACTAACGGTATCTGTACCAGAGTTACGCGATCCAACCGTAATTTCTTTTGGCGAGTGCATAAATTTCTTAGCAATTTCAGATACTTCTCTTGGCATGGTTGCCGAGAATAACCACGTGTTTTTATCATCAGGTGTATGCGATAAAATAGCAGTAATGTCTTCATAGAATCCCATGTTCAACATTTCATCTGCTTCATCCAAAATACAGTATTCTATTTTAGAAATATCCACCAAACGACGGTTGATCATATCCTGCATACGTCCGGGTGTTGCCACCACAATTTGTGCGCCTTTCTTTACTTGTTTTGCCTGATCGGTAATACTTGCACCACCATAAATAGCGACTACATTAATGTTTTCGTATTTAGAGTAGTTTTTTAATTCGTTGGTGATTTGTAAACACAATTCACGTGTTGGAGAAAGGATTAATCCTTGTGTAGTTTTGCTATTTGCATCAATTTTTTGAATTAATGGAAAACCAAACGCAGCTGTTTTACCAGTTCCTGTTTGTGCCAATGCTACCACATCAACGTCTTCACCAAGTAATAATGGAATTGCTTTTTCTTGGACTTCACTTGGGGTTTCAAAGCCCATATCCTGAATTGCACGCAAAAGCGAGTCTTGAAGACCTAATTCTTCAAATTTTGTCATATTGTAATTTATAAAGGTTCGTACAGCTTCTTGCTGTGTTGAGAAGTTACATGTAGCGCACGACCTTAAAAAATTCCTTGACGCTGCGTAACTTCATCCCGCTCTGGGATTTCAAGCGGCAAAGGTAGTGTTTTATTTTTATAAATTACTATGTAAGCATAATGAATTAAAATATAAAAAACATACAGTGTATTTTATTGTAAATCAATTTGTTACTGTTTTTCTGAAAGTGAAATTTTTAGTTGTGGATAGTCAACTCCGAATGCTTTTTGGTTTTTAAATGGAATTTTGAGCGTGTCTTTCTCATTAAATGGAAGCCAAATTTCTAAGTCGTCCAAACTGTTGAGTCTTTGGCTAGATAGTTCTGAAAAGTATTTTGGGATGTATATAGATTTTTCTGTTTTATCTTTTACGTAGTATAGTCCTTCAATTATATTATCAAAATTCATATTTGAAAAACTTATATATTGCGTATTCCCTGATTCATTTTTTATGAATACTACTGGATTATCAGGAATGTCATTTTTAATAATGCCGATATAGAAAATTTCGTTTTTCGTAGCGATTAATTCGATACGATCATTTGATGATACTATGTAATTCCCTTTTAAATCAAATAATTCATAAGTATGAGAACTTAAGCAGCAACCGTATGCAGTAGACAAAAAATAACCTTCACGGTCATAGAGTTGCAAATTATTCCCGTATGTTTCAACTTTGTATAAAGGTTTATTTGATTTTTCATAATCAGATTTAGTAAAGATTTGAATACTGTGCTTACTACCTGAATACGATTCAAAATTGAGGTTTTGATACGTTTTAGAAAGCTTTTTTACAATAAAAGTTTCTCTAGAATAAGTATCAAAGAAGGAATATCTCCCATGAGTTGTAATGGCACTTTTTGTATAAGTAGCACTTGAATCTAATGAGGCGTATTTACCTTCAAAAGTATCATCAAACCTATATTTTTTTTGAAAGGTATTGTAAATAGCTTCGTTGCGACTTTTGGGTCTTTGATATTTAACTATACTATCGTTTTTAGATATTTTGAATTGATACTGGTTTGTGTTGAAATCAATTTTTGATGAATCAATTTTTAATAAACTATCATTAATAGTTTGAAGGTAAATAATTTGCTTTTCCACAACAGTTTCGGTAACGGTTTTTGTGCAAGAAGCTAAAGAAAGTACCAGCACACAAAGTAAAAATCGAATTTTCACAAAGTTTGATTAGTTGTTAGTGTTCAAAAAATCAATCAATTTTTGTACCGCTTTCCCACGATGTCCCACACGGTTTTTTTCCGCTAGTGAAATTTGTGCAAAAGTCTCCTCAAATCCATTTGCCGTGAAAATAGGATCATAACCAAAACCTTTTTCACCTCTTTTTTCGTTGATAATCGTTCCTTTGCAAATTCCTTCAAACGTATATTGTTGTTCGTCTAAAATGAGCGCAACAACCGTTTTGAATTGCGCAGAACGATCTTCTTTATTTTTAAGTTCCAACAATAACTTATTCATATTGTCGTCTGCATTTCGCTGTTCGCCTGCATAACGCGCGGAGAAAACGCCGGGTTCGCCATTTAAAGCCGCAACTTCTAATCCTGTATCATCGGCAAAACAATCGTAACCGTAGTGTTCTTTTACGTATTGTGCTTTCTGAATGGCGTTGCCTTCAATGGTCGGTTGCGTTTCTGGAATGTCTTCTTCACAGCCAATGTCTTTTAAACTTAAAATGGTAATATGATTTGGCAATAAAGACTGAACTTCGTTGACTTTATTTTGATTATTGGTGGCAAATACGAGTTTCATAAAATACAATTTCTATTGATGATGATACGGTTCATTTCTCAAAATCGTAAAAGCTCTATAGAGTTGTTCTACGACAAACAAACGAACCATTTGGTGCGAAAAAGTCATTTTTGATAAGGATATTTTTCCCTGTGCTTTCGCGTAAACGGTCTCAGAAAAACCGTACGGTCCGCCAATGACAAATACTAAAGTCTTTATGCCAGCATTCATGCGCTTTTGTAAATAGCTTGAAAAATCTACGGAAGTGAACTGTTTGCCATTTTCATCGAGCAGAATCAACACATCTGTCGGTGTGATTTTTTTAAGAATGAGTTCGCCTTCTTTCTCTTTTTGTTGCACTTCACTGAGATTTTTGGTGTTTTTCAAATCGGGAATAATTTCCAAATCAAACTTTACATAATGCGATAAACGTTTCACATACTGATCTATCAGTTGTTGCAATTGTTTATCATCCGTTCGTCCTATAGTAATCACTTTAATATTCATGCCGTAAAAATAGAAAAATTGTAGTGATGTTTTATAAAACGTAATAAGCATTGTTTTGAGAATTGTTCATAATCTATTAATTTCAAGAATATTAACAAAACTAAAATTTAATAATCATGAAAAAAAAGAAGCAATTCGGTAAATTAAATTTATCAAAGAAAACAATTGGTAACCTGACAGCAATTAGTGGAGGAAGACCTCCTGGAACTTACAATTGTGTGCCAGTAAATCCAGGGCCAATTACTATTGAAACAGTTTGTTGGACACAATCAAGAGACATCGCTTCTGAATGCTGGTGTTCTTCTGATGATAGTTTTCATTGTTAAATAGCACCGTTTAAAATCACAAATGAGCGTTATCTTTAAGGTAACGCTTTTTTTATTTTAATAATTATGCGTTACAATTTTGATATACAGTTTAAACTTTGCAATTTTGGAATAAATACTATTTTTATATCAAGATATGATTTCAGAAACGCAATTTCAAAAAGAATTAGAACTCATCATTTCAAATGCTATTCGTGAAGATGTCGGCGACGGCGATCACAGTTCGCTCGCTTGTATTCCAGCTACTGCGATGGGAAAAGCCAAGTTATTAGTGAAAGATGAAGGGATTATTGCCGGAATTGAATTTGCCAAAATGGTGTTCAATTATGTCGATCCTGAAATGAAAGTAGAAACGCTCATCGAAGATGGAAGCACTGTAAAATATGGTGACATTGCGTTTTATGTTACAGGAAAATCACAATCTATTCTAAAAGCGGAACGTTTGGTGTTAAACGCTATGCAGCGTATGAGCGCGATTGCTACCAAAACAAATATGTTTGTACAATTGCTTGAAGGCACCGGAACTAAAATATTAGACACGCGAAAAACCACACCGGGAATTAGAGCCTTGGAAAAATGGGCAGTAAAAATTGGCGGCGGCGTCAATCATCGGTTTGCATTGTACGATATGGTGATGTTAAAAGATAATCATATTGATTTTTGTGGTGGAATTACGCAAGCAATCACGCAAACCAAAGCATATCTCAAAGAAAATAAGCTCGATTTAAAAATCATTGTGGAAGCACGCGATTTGGATGAAATCGCAGAAATACTAAAAACAAAAGGCGTATACCGAATATTGATTGACAACTTTAATTACGAAGACACACGAAAAGCAGTCGAAATGATTGGCGATCAATGTTTGACAGAATCATCGGGAGGAATCAACGAGAAAACCATTCGTGAATACGCACTTTGCGGTGTCAACTACATTTCGTCAGGTGCGTTGACACATTCTGTATACAACTTAGATTTAAGCTTAAAAGCAGTCGAATAATGTCTAAAGACATCGAAGATAAACTCGCCAAAATTCCACTACTCAACTTCTTAGTAGTCTTGCTCAAGAAAATAAAACTTCCTGGACTTGAAGGCTTGTCTATCTATGATTTATTAGAAATGTACATTCTCGGAATTATCAATGGTGCGTTGACTTCTAGGGCAGGAGCTATTGCTTTTAGTTTCTTTATGGCAATATTTCCATCCTTATTATTTTTTCTAAACCTATTGCCTTTTATTCCAATTGAAAATTTTCAAGCAGACTTTATAAGTACCATTACTTCGTTTTTACCTGATGAATCTGCTACTTTTTTCAATGAAATCATTGTGGATATTGTAAAAAATAAACGTAGCGGATTGCTTTCAACAACGTTTGTGCTCTCCATGTTTTTAATGGCAAATGGTGTCAGTGCCATCTTTGCAGGGTTTGAAAGCTCGTATTACATTCAAAAAAGGCGTAATTTTTTCAAGCAATATTTGTACGCGCTGAGTGTCGGTTTACTTTTGGCATTGTTATTGATTTTTACCATGGCAGTATTGGGATATGTAGAATTATATATAATTCCATATTTTAGTGATTTGGCAGGAAAAACAACAGGCTTAAATGTCACAAATGGTGACGAACTAGCAATCAATATTGCTAAATTCTCGTTCATTATATTTATGGTTTACATAGGAACAGCGATTCTGTATTACTTTGGAACACACGATGGACGAAAAGCAAAATTCTTTTCGCCAGGCGTATTGCTCACTACGGTATTGATTGTATTAACATCATACTTATTTGGAATATACATCGCTAACTTTTCTCAATACAATGAACTATATGGCTCTATTGGAGCATTATTAATTCTAATGATGTATATCTGGTTGAATTCGAATATATTACTCTTAGGATTTGAATTAAATGCTTCTTTAAACATGTTAAAAAAGAAAAAGCAGCAATCATAGTTATTATGTTTGCATAGTAAAAAATAGTATATTACACGTCGAAAAATTATAAATAAACCCAATAAAAATGAAAAAGACAATTTATGCGTTCATCGCTTTTTTAATCGTAGGAATGAGTGTTTCACATGCTCAAATTGAAATTGGTGCAGCAACACTTCCTGAAACGGTTACCTTTGAAAGTCAAAAACTTATATATAACGGTGCTGGTGTACGAAAAAAAGCTTGGTTTAAGCTCTATTCTGGCGGATTGTATTTAGTAGAGAAATCAAGTGATGCAAACGATATCATGGCTGCCGATGAATCAATGGCAATAAAATTGCATATTACTTCACGAATGATTTCTAGTAGTAAAATGATCAATGCTGTAAACGATGGTTTTGAAAATTCAACAGATGGAAATACCGCTCCAATTGCTACCGAAATAGAAAAATTTAAAGGATTCTTTAGTGACGAAATCAATGATGGTGATATTTTTGATATCGCATACATCAAAGGAACGGGTGTCGTTGTGTACAAAAACGGAACGAAGAAAGGAACGATTACAGGATTGGGCTTCAAAAAAGCACTTTTTGGAATCTGGTTATCAGATAAGCCAGCGGATAAAAAACTTAAAGAAGGAATGTTAGGAAACTAATTGACAAAGAAATAGCATGAAAAAAACAGCATTTGTATGTCTTACGTTACTATTCCTAAGTCTTCATGTAAGCTTTGCACAAAGTATTATTGGAAAATGGAAAACTATTGACGATGAAACGGGCGAAGCAAAATCTATCGTAGAAATTTACGAGGAAAGCGGCAAAATCTATGGTAAAGTAGTGGAAATTTTAAATCCAGCGAAACGTGATGGTGTTTGTGAAAAATGCGGCGATCATCGAAAAGATAAGCCCGTTTTAGGAATGGAGATCATTAACGGACTCGAAAAAGATGCTGATGAATACAAAGGCGGAAAAATTCTAGATCCCGAAAAAGGAAAAGAATACAAATGCAAACTTTGGCTTGATACTGATGATAAAAATAAACTATATGTACGTGGATATATTGCGTTTTTATACCGAACACAAAATTGGTATCGCGTGAATTAATAGGTAATGACACATAACTCAAAAACCGTTTCTTCTGAAGCGGTTTTTTTTATGTCGTACATTTTTGACTTAATACTACACATAAAACAAAAAAAGGAATAATTTTTGTAACGTAACGTACAGTTAATAAATAAAACTACAATCAATGAAAAAAATGATACTCACCGTGCTTTGTTGCGGAATGACGTTTATGAGTTTTGCACAAGATGCCAGCGTTGAAAAATCAATCTTTGGTGTACAAACAGGATTCTTAGGAATTTGGGGATACCATGAAGCAAAACTATCCAATCAATTTGCACTTCGTACTGAAATAGGACTCGATGGAGCAATTTTTCTTAGTAGTAACAGGGATACTAATGGATTCGCTTTAGTTCCTGCGATCACGCTAGAACCGCGTTGGTATTTCAATTTGGACAGACGATTAACCAGAGGAAAACGTATTGATGGAAACAGCGGAACATTTTTTTCTATTAAAACGACGTATCATCCCGATTGGTTTGTAATTTCTAGTAAAAGTAAAGGCACCTATAATTTTATTAGTGACATTTCTATTATTCCAACCATAGGAATTCGACGAAATCTAGGAAAACATTTCAACTACGAAACTGGTTTTGGAGTTGGATATGTTCGCTTCCTCAACACAGAAGGTATCAATTTAGTAGATCAAAATGAAGTGGGTGTAAATTTACACTTGCGCATTGGCTATCGATTCTAAGCATAAAATAAATCATACAAAATCAAAAAACCGCTTTACTTAAAAGTGGTTTTTTTAGCTAAAGTACCTACCTTTGGATCATGACTTATTTCATCGATGTCATATTACCAATTCCGCTTCAGCGACTATTTACGTATAGTATCACTGAGGCTGAAGCACAGTTTCTACAACAAGGAATGCGTGTGGCAGTTCCGTTTGGGAAAAGTAAAGTCTACACAGCATTAGTATATAAAATTCATCAAGAAGCGCCAGAAGCTTATGAAGCCAAAGATATTCAGCAAATTTTGGATGAAAAACCTATGGTCACAAAGCAGCAATTGCAACATTGGGAATGGATTTCAAGCTATTATATGTCGAGCTTGGGCGAAGTATTTCGTTCGGCAGTTCCAGGTGCTTTTCTGTTAGAAAGTGAAACCATTATTTCCAAACGTGAAAATGTCAAAATAGATGAAAGTACGTTGAAAGATGATGAGTTTTTAATTTTTGAAGCGTTGCAATATCAATCATTGTTAAAAATTCAAGAAATCAGTAAAATTCTCGACAAGAAAAATGTGCTACCAGTTTTGACTCGATTGATCGAAAAAGGAATCATTCAGGTCTATGAAGAAATTTACGAACAATACAAACCAAAATTGGTTCGTTACGTAAAACTTCACGAAAATTATACAGGTGAAGAAAGCTTGCAGGAATTGCTTGAAACATTAAACAGAGCAAAAAAACAGCGTGAAGTTATTCTGAGTTTATTCTCGCTCTCAGCGACGACAAAAAAGCCCATCACACTAAAAGAATTAAGTGAGCATAGCAAAGCCAGTTCGGCAGTCATTAAAGCATTAATTGACAAAGAAATTTTGGAGGAATATTTCATTCAAAAAGATAGAATAGGATACGATGGCAAAGAAGTTTCTGCTTCTAAAACGCTCAATGAATACCAGTTAGAAGCTTATAAAACTATTAAAACAGCGTTTGAAACCCAAGACGTTTGCTTGTTATATGGAATTACATCTTCGGGGAAAACAGAAGTTTATGTAAAACTCATTGAAGAAATTATAGAAACGGGAAAACAGGTGTTATATCTGTTGCCAGAAATTGCACTCACGGCGCAACTGATTGATCGTTTGCAATACTATTTTGGTGAAAAAGTTGCCATTTATCATTCCAAATACTCGGTGCATGAACGTGTGGAAGTTTGGAACAACGTATTGGAAAGCAAACCGAAAGCGCAAATTGTGCTCGGTGCACGTTCTTCATTATTTCTACCATTTTCAAACTTAGGTTTAATCATTGTTGATGAAGAACACGAAACGTCTTTCAAGCAATTTGATCCAGCGCCGCGCTATCACGCACGTGACGCTGCCATTGTGTTGGCAAAATTGCATCAGGGAAAAATAGTATTAGGTTCGGCAACGCCAAGCGTGGAAAGCTACTATAATACGAAAGTCAATAAATATGCCTTAGCAACCATTACAAGACGTTACGGCGATGTGCTGTTGCCAGAAATGGAATTAGTCGATATCAAAGAGAAACATCGTAAAAAGCGCATGAAAGGACATTTTTCTGATCGTTTACTCGAAGAAATAGAAGAAACTATTGGGAATGGAGAACAAGTCATTTTATTTCAGAATCGTCGCGGGTATGCGCCCATTATTGAATGTAAAACGTGTGGTAATTCGCCACAATGCCCAAATTGTGATGTGAGTTTAACGTTTCATCAATACAAAAATCAATTGCGTTGCCATTATTGCAGTCATCATATTGCTATGCAGCAACAATGTTTTGCTTGCGGAAGTCATGAATTGGATTCCAAAGGTTTTGGAACGCAGCAAATAGAGCAGGAGCTGAACGAATTAATGCCAAATGTAAAAGTTGGTCGCATGGATTTAGACACAACGCGCGGAAAATATGGGTATCAAAAAATCATTTCAGCTTTTGAACAGCAAGAAACTCAAATCTTAGTTGGCACACAAATGTTGACAAAAGGATTGGATTTTAGAAATGTGAATTTAGTCGGAATCATGAATGCCGATAGCATGTTAAATTTTCCCGATTTTAGAGCGCATGAACGCAGTTTTCAACTCATTCAGCAAGTTGCCGGTCGTGCCGGAAGAACCAAAAAAAGAGGAAAAGTGATTGTGCAAACCTACAATCCGTATCATCAAATATTGCAACAGGTTTCTGTGGGAAATTATGAAGCAATGTTTACCGATCAAATCAATGAGCGACGCCAATTTAAGTATCCTCCATTTCACAGATTGATCAAAATTACGCTTAAACACAAAGAATACAATCGTGTCAACGAAAGTGCGGCTTGGTTTGCAACATCGCTTCGGAATAGTTTTGGAGAAAATGTACTCGGACCCGAATTTCCCGCCATATCGAGAATTCGAAATTTATACTTAAAAAATATCTTATTAAAAATACCGAAACAGCAATCGCTAGGAAAAACAAAAGAGGTTATTGAACGCGTAAAAGCGAGTTTCTTGTCCATTTCAACATACAGAAGTGTGCGAATTATAATTGACGTGGATACGGTTTAGTAGAGAAGTGAGATGTTAGTATTGAGAATTGAGCATTAAATTTTTAAATCTTTTTAATGTTTCAATCTTTCAATAAAAATATTAGATATTAGAAAGTGCTTCCGAAAGTTCCACTTTTTTATTTCTACTTAGTGGAATCAATTGTCCAGAAATTTCTACGTTTTTACTATTAAAACGATCGACTTTATCTAAATTCACGATGTAAGATTTGTGAATTCGTAAAAATTTATTCTCTGGTAATTGCTTTTCAAATGCTTTCATGGTAGATAAAACCACAATATTACTATCGTCGGTAACTAATTTTACATAATCACCTAAGGCTTCAATCCATTTGATGGTACTTAAAATGACTTTACGCTTTTTCAAATTACTTTTCACAAAAATATGATCGTCATCTTCCATGCTTTTTGCTCCATAATTTGATTTATCAAGTGCACGTGTAATTGCTTTATCAAAGCGATCTTTAGTTAAAGGTTTGTGTAAAAAGTCAGTTACATCATAACTAAATGCTTTAAAAGCATATTCTGTTTTTCCAGTAACCATGATGACTTGTGGTGGATTTTTCAGTGACTCAAGTAAGTCAAATCCATTTAAAACGGGCATTTCTATATCCAAAAAAATTAAATCGACGTTATTCGTCTTTAACCCATTCTTCGCTTCGATAGCATTGCTATACTCTGCAATTAGGTTTAAAGATGGATGATTTAGCGTCAACTTTGCAACAGCCATTCGCTGTATAGAAGAATCGTCTACAATAATACAGTTAAGCTTCATATTAAAAAGCGATTTTATCAAATTTGGGTACATGCAATGTTATAAAAAATAAATTTAAGACACAACAAATAAAGGGATTTATTACAGATTTAAATGAAAAAAAAAGAGGATTTTATGTTTGGTTTAAAACAAATAAACACTACATTTGCGCCCAATTTAACTAAAAATAGTATATATGAATCATTATGAAACTGTTTTCATTTTAAATCCCGTTTTGTCTGAAACTCAGATAAAGGAAACAGTAGAGAAATTTGAAGATTTCGTTGTTTCTAGAGGTGGAAAAATGATTTCAAAAGAAAATTGGGGGCTAAAGAAATTAGCATATCCAATTCAGCACAAAAAAAGTGGTTTCTATCACTTATTCGAATTCCAAGCACCAGGAGAAGTAATTACTCCTTATGAGCTAGAATTCAGACGT
>CAYGPQ010000048.1:11771-31474 GCA_964351775.1 uncultured Kordia sp.
TTATTTAACTGTAAGATTAGATAAGCACGCAATCGCTTGGGCAGAGAAAAGAAGAAATAGAAAAACCGCTAAATCTTAAGTAGTATGGCATCAATAGAACAACAAGCAAAAGGAAAAAAAGAAGGAGAAATTAGATATTTAACTCCTTTGAACATAGAGACGCAAAAGGCAAAGAAATATTGTCGTTTTAAGAAGTCTGGAATCAAGTATATCGATTACAAAGATCCAGATTTTCTAATCAAATTTGTAAACGAGCAAGGTAAATTGTTACCACGTCGTTTAACAGGAACTTCATTAAAATATCAACGAAAAGTGTCTGTAGCTGTAAAAAGAGCACGTCACTTAGCATTAATGCCGTATGTTGGCGATATGTTAAAATAAAATAGAGACAGATTATGGAACTTATTTTAAGACAAGACGTTGAAAATTTAGGATTTAAAGATGACGTTGTAACTGTAAAAAACGGTTATGGAAGAAACTTTTTAATTCCTCAAGGATTTGCAACATTAGCAACAAGTTCAGCTAAAAAAGTTTTAGCAGAGAATTTGAAACAGAAAGCATATAAAGAACAGAAATTAGTGGATGAAGCTAGTAAACTTGCAAAAGAATTACTAGAATTAGAAGTTAAGATTACTGCAAAAACTGGTGGTGGAACAAAACTTTTTGGTTCTGTGAGCAACATCAATTTAACAGAAGCACTTGAAAAAGCAGGTCACTCTATTGAAAGAAAATTCATTAAAGTAATCGGTGGAACTGTAAAGCGTACTGGTAAATACGAAGCGAAAATTAGATTACACAGAGATGTTGTGGTTGATTTCCCTTTTGAAGTTATTGCAGAAGCATAAAATAAACGCAGAGCGTTGATAGAAAAGCCACTCATTTTGAGTGGCTTTTTTTATGGCAAACTTAGTAATAATTGTAAATTTGCGAGCTCGTTAAAAAAAATTGAGCACATTTTATTTGAAAAATCATGAAATACACCCGATTAACAAAAGAACAATTGGAAGCATTACACCAAGAATTTATCAACTTTTTGGCAACACAAACCATTACTGCTGACGAATGGGCAACCTTGAAAACTGAAAAACCAGCAGTTGCTGAGCAGGAATTGGATGTGTTTAGTGATTTGGTTTGGGAAGGTGTATTGACACAAGCAACCTATTTAGAAAACATTTCTCCACAACACCTGTATTTATTTCACTTAGGTGAAAACGAAATGAAACTCATTGCGGTAAAAATTCTAACAGAAGAAATTGATATCACTACAAAAGAAGGTTTTGCTTGGTTGCGTGAAAATTATAGCACGGAAGAAGTTGAGATTTTAACGGCAAATAAGGCATATTCTGCGGACAAAAATGCAGACAGATTTGCGCTGATTCAACAAGGTTCTAACATTACCAAAGGACAGCTTTTTCAGTGGTTTGAAGCGATGATGGCGTAAAACGATTTTCGACTTTTTTGATTGAAAATACCTAGCGAAGCTATTCAATAAGAAATTTTATATCGAAAAGCTGTATGACTTTTCAATTTCAGCTTCAACTTTCATTTCAATTTCAATCATTTAATCTTTCAATTTTTCAATCCCTAAAAAATAGACTTATATTTGCCGCACAATACAGAATCATGGCACAAAAACCGAGCATACCCAAAGGAACACGAGATTTTTCTCCGATAGAAGTTACCAAGCGTAACTACATTTTCGATATCATAAAAAAGACTTTTCAAAGCTTTGGATTTCAACCAATTGAAACACCATCTTTTGAAAAGTCGGAAACCTTGTTAGGGAAATATGGAGAAGAAGGTGACCGATTGATCTTCAAAATTTTAAATTCTGGAGAAAAGGTGCGAAAAGCTGATTTGAAAGCCTTGGAAGATGGAAATTTGGCACGTTTTTCAAATTCACTTTCCGAAAAAGCATTGCGTTATGATTTAACCGTTCCATTTGCACGCTACGTGGTACAACACCAAAATGATATTACATTTCCTTTTAAACGTTACCAAATTCAACCAGTTTGGCGCGCAGACAGACCACAACATGGAAGATTTCAAGAATTCTTTCAATGTGATGCAGATGTGGTTGGTTCAAAGTCTTTATGGCAGGAAGTGGAATTTGTGCAATTGTATGATAAAGTTTTTTCAAACTTAGGGTTGGAAGGTGTGACGATCAAAATAAACAACCGTAAAATCCTTTCGGGAATTGCGGAAGTTATCGGAGCAAAGGACAAATTGATCGATTTCACGGTCGCGTTAGACAAACTCGATAAAATTGGCGAACAAGGCGTAAAAGACGAAATGTTGAACAAAGGCATTTCTGCGGAAGCGATAGAAAAAGTACAGCCATTATTTGGCTTTTCTGGAAACTTAGATCAAAAATTAGATCAGTTAAAAGGATTACTTTCAACTTCTGAACAAGGTATGCAAGGAGTTTCCGAGTTAGAATTTGTGTTTGAAGCAATTGAAACTTTAGGATTGCAAACAGCAACCTTAGATTTAGATATTACGCTTGCTAGAGGATTGAACTATTATACAGGCGCTATCTTTGAAGTTTCGGCGCCAGAAGGCGTAAAAATGGGTTCTATTGGCGGCGGCGGACGTTATGACGACTTAACAGGTATTTTTGGAATGAAAGATGTCAGTGGTGTTGGAATTTCGTTTGGATTGGATCGAATTTACTTGGTATTAGAAGAATTGGGTTTGTTTCCAAAAACGGTTTCAGATAGAGTAGATGTGTTGTGTATTAATTTTGGAGAAAAAGAAGCACTTGCTTCCCTAAAATTGATTAAAGTCTTGCGCAAAGCAGGAAAAAGTGCCGAATTGTATCCAGATCATAAAGGCATGAGTAAGCAAATGAATTACGCTAATAAACGCGAAATTCCGTTTGTGATTCTCATTGGAGCAAACGAATTAGCAAATAATACCTGCATTGTAAAAAACATGAAAAGCGGCACACAATTAGAAGTGCCTTTTGATGAGGTGATGACAGCTTTTTAAATGATAAATGTAAAATGCTAAATTTTAAATGTAAAAGTTTTTTTGCTAAAGGCTAAAGGCTAACAGCAAATCGGTCTAACATCTAAAAAAAAATCTAAAGATTTTTCCGATACGTCTTCCGACGCTTATGCGTTACGGGTTCAAAATGTTTCCAAAGTTGGTGAATGGCTGTGTTTTCAATCAATTCAGGCGTTCGGATACAATGTTCAATCTTTTTTTCAGTAAATGTGAGGTAATATTCCATAAATAGAATTGCCGTCAATCCTTTATTTTGATATTCTGGATGCACGCCAATAAGGTAGAAGGTGATATTTTTTGGTTTTTTTCGTGCTTTCAATAAGTGGAAAATCCCGAAAGGAAATAATTTCCCTTTCATTTTTTGCAACGCTTCTGCAAACGAAGGCATTACAATGGCAAAAGCAACTAATTGATCGTTTTTATCAATGACAAATTTTATAAATTCGGGATTGATAAAATTCAAATAGCGTTCTTTAAAATAGGCTTTTTGAATATCATTGATCGGAACAAAAGACGCTAACGAAGCATACGACGCATTGAATAAATCAAACATTTGATCTACATACGGCATGATGTCTTTGGTCTTGGTAAAATTGAGTTCACGAAGTTCATACCGTTTTTTGATTAGGTTTTGAACACGCTCAAAAAATATGGGTTTTACGTTTTTAAACGGAAATTTATTTTCTAAATATTCTTTCTCTTTCACGAGTCCGTGATGAATGAAGTGTTTTTCATAATACGGATGATTGTACCAAGTAATCATCGTTCCAATATGATCAAATCCTTCAGTAAGCACACCTACTTTATCTAAGTTTGAAAATCCAACCGGACCTTCCATGTATTCCAATTTATGGGATTGACCAACTTCTGCCACTTTAGCAAGCAAAGCGCCTGAAACTTCAAAATCGTCAATCATATCAAACCAACCAAAACGCATTTTGGAAAGTTTTTGTTCTTTCACTTCAATCCAATTGACAATTGCGGCAACACGACCTACAATTTCTCCGTTTTTATAAGCTAAGAAAAAGCGTGCTTCTGCATCCAAAAATGCAGGATTTTTATCTTTATCAAACGTTTCTAATTCATCTTTAATAATAGGTGGAACCCAATATTTAGAACCTTTATAGAGACCAAAAGGAAATTTTACAAACATTTTTAATTCCTTTTTATTCGCTACTTCTCGTACGTCAATCATCAATCATTAATTTGGTTAGTAAAAAAGAATCTAGTTATTGCCGTCATCGTCGCCGTCGTCTTCATCTTCTTCTTTTTTTTCTTTTGGATCTTCGCCTTTTGGATCTTGTTCGTCAATAGGAATAATTTCATCCACATGCCAATCATCAAATCGATATGAAATTCCGATAGACGCAAATAAACGTGTTGGCGTGTCTTTTACACTGGCACCAATTCCGGCATCTAATTGAAAATCGTCACCTAATAAATATGCACCACCAGCTCTAAATAAAGCATCTGCATATTGATCACTATCAATTCCTTGATGTTCTACAAAAGCAGACCATTTTGGATTGTCAAAAGCGTGTGTTAACGATATGACATAACTTAATTCTTTGGAATCAGACGTAATTCGATCATACGTAATATTAGAAACAAAAACCCAACTTCCTGCAAAGTGACTTTGTGTAGCAACAGTTACTTTAGGACTGACAGAAGGTTCGTTTCTTGGGAAATATGGATTGTCTGAGAAAATAAAATTTGCACCTACATATACACCAATTGCAGGAATTAAATCTTTCCAACGGAATGAATTATTTGCTTTCCAACTTAATAAGTTTGGTTTTTCTTGTGAAGATTTGATATACGGATCGTAAATCATATATTTTGCACCAATAGTATGTGTTAAAAAACCATTTCTATTAAATTCAAGAGGTGGATTTGTTGCATTAGTTGTAAAGGTATCAAACTGATAAGCGCCTTCCCAGCTAATTTCTAGCTGTTCTTTGAAGAGTCCATAGCGCAATGCAAATTCAAGTCCAAAAGCGCGTACTTCTGTATTGAGTTTCTTGTGATCTTGCTGTTCTACAAACATGCCACCTTCAAACTGAATTACATTTTTTCCAACAGAATAAGCACTAATAGAAGCACCAGGACGATTAGAATTGATTACATCCGTATACTGCGCAAAGGCAGAAGTGGACAAAAATAAAAAACCGAGGACTGCAAAGAAAGAATTTGTTTTCATGTGTCTAGTATTGTTGTTTTTTGTGTTGGTCTTTTGAAACAGTGCTATAAATAGCTTGCATTCGATTTAAAAAATCAGGCGGCAATGTTTCATTTTTTTTAATGCGTTCAGTTCAAAACTACACAAAATTATAGTTTTTTATCTAGTAAAAGCTATAATAAATCTGTATAAATTGTATTTTTGAAAAAATATACGTTACCAGAAATTATGTTAATAAATTTACTTAGAACAATAGCTATAATAATTCTTGTCATATACGGATTACGTATTTTAGCTAGAATATTTGCGCCAGTCATGATACGATATGTAGCAAAGAAAGCTGAGAAAAAGTTTTCGGAGCAATTTAAGCAACATGCAGAAAATCAACAACGTACCAAAGAAGGCGAAACAAGTATTGATAAAATGCCAGATACAAAGTCTTCTAAAGATGTAGGCGAATATATAGATTTCGAAGAAGTTGACTAACAATTGAGTCATTTAAAATACCTTTCCAAAAAGGTTTAGTATATTGCTTTCATTATTTACACGCTAAAAAAAAACGTAATCAAGTGAATATAGATTTTAAAAAAATAATTCCTCACGCAGTAGCACTATTGTTGTTTGTTGTGATGTCTTTGGCATATTTTTATCCAGTAGTACAAGGGAAAAAAATTCAACAAACAGATATTGTTCAATATGCTGGAATGGCAAAAAAACAAAATCAATATCGTGATGCTACCGGGGAAGAATTGTATTGGACCGATAACGCTTTTGGCGGAATGCCAACCTATCTTTTAGGTGCGCGTTATCCACATACATACATTAAAACACTCGATCGTACACTTCGTTTTTTACCGCGCCCAGCAGATTATCTATTTCTCTATTTTTTGGGGATTTATGTATTGCTACTCGTGATGAAAGTCAATTATAAACTCGCCTTTCTCGGTGCAGTCGCCTTCGGGTTTTCCACGTATTTTATCATCATTCTCGGCGTTGGACACAACGCCAAAGCACATGCAATTGCGTATTTTCCGTTAGTCTTAGCAGGAATTTTATTGACATTTCAACGGAAATATATTTGGGGATTTTTGCTCACCGCAGTCGCCATGTCGTTGGAAATTATGACGATGCATCCGCAGATGACGTATTATTTAATGCTTTTGGTAATTGTTTTGGGAATTGTATATTTCTTTAGCATGTTATTTAGCAAAGAAAAACCATTTGAGTTTAGTAAAGAATATTTTAATAAAGCTTTAAAAAACAACGATTTACCACACTTTTTTAAAACGGTCGGATTATTAGTTGCCGCAGTAGTTTTAGGAATTGGAGTGAATGGTACAAACTTATTAACGACCAAGCAGTATGCCGATTGGAGTATGCGTGGAAAAAGTGAATTAACTATTAATCCTGATGGTTCAAAAAAAGAACGCCAAGGGCTTTCCAAAGAATATATTACCGAATATAGTTACGGTAAAATGGAAACATTTAACTTGCTGATTCCACGATTTATGGGTGGCGCAAATTCCGAAGATTTAGGAACAGATTCTAAAACGTATACGTTTTTATTACAACGAAATATTCCTGCTTTGCAGGCTAAAGATATTGTAAAGAATATTCCAGCCTATTGGGGACAACAACCTATTATTGCTGGGCCAGCTTACATTGGAGCGGTCATTATTTTCTTGGCATTCTTAGGATTATTTTTGGTCAGAAGTAGGGCAAAATGGTGGCTTGTTGGTGGAATTTTAATGTCATTGCTATTATCGTGGGGAAAAAATCTCAGTTTCCTAACTGATTTTATGCTTGATTATTTCCCGCTGTACAGTAAATTTAGAGCCGTTTCGTCCATACAAGTTATCTTAGAATTATGTATCCCTATTTTAGGAGTTTTGGCTTTAGCCAGCTTGTTCAATAAGGAAATTGCTATTGAAAAAAAGAAAAAAGCATTATATATAAGTACTACAATTCTCAGCGGAATCATTTTATTCTTTATGCTGTTTAAATCGTCATTGTTTGATTTTGTTGGATTGAGTGATGAATATTATGAAAAAGCTGTTTTTGGACCCGAATTAATGGAGATTATTCGTGAAGATCGATCGGCTATATTTACAAAAGATGCCATTCGTTCATTACTTTTAATTTTAGCCACAGCAGCTTTTATTTGGGCGTTTATTCAACAGAAACTAAAAGAAAATGTTGTCATTGTACTTTTAATTGGATTGTTACTATTTGATTTGGTTAACGTTGCAAGAAATTATGTATCTACCGAAGGATTTGTGTCAAAAGCACAGTTTGAACATCCATATAGAACACTTGAAGTAGATAAGCAAATTTTACAAGATAAAGGACATTACCGTGTATTTGAACCGAGATTGCGCATGGCAAATTCGCGAACCGCATATTTTCACAATACACTTGGTGGTTATCATGCAGCCAAACCACGACAGTTTCAAGAGTTATACGATTTCTATTTAGATCATGGAAATGAAAAGTTTGAAGTAACCGCGCGGAACATCAATGTGATTAATATGATGAATGTAAAATACATCATTAAAGATTTAGAAGGTGAACAAGATCAGGCAGGCGCAGGCGCAATTGCCTTGCTAAACCCGTATCCAAATGGAAATGCTTGGTTTGTGAAAAAACTAACTATTGTTGATACTGCAGACGAAGAAATGCTATCACTTTTTGGTTTAGACACGAAAGATGAAGCTGTGATTAGAAAAGGACAAGCTGTCGCAGAAACTTTAAAAGAAACCTACGGAAAAGATTCGTTGTCTACTATAGAATTAGTCAAGTACTTGCCAAGTGAATTAAAGTATGAGTCTAATAACAACGCTGCTGGTTTAGCAGTATTCTCTGAAATTCATTATCCGCATGGTTGGAACGCCTATATTGATGGAGAATTGGTGCCGCATTATCGGGTAAATTATGTATTAAGAGCTTTAGAAGTTCCAGCAGGAAAACATACCATCGATTTTAAATTTGAACCAACAATAGTAAGCACAGGAATTGCGGTTTCTTTGACAAGTACCCTTATTTTAGTGTTATTGATTCTTGGAGCGCTCTACTATGAGTTTAAGCATAGGAGAGCAGTGAAAGCATAATTCCCCTAAATTATGGCTAAAAAAGTAATCATTATCTCGTATTATTGGCCACCAGCTGGTGGGCCTGGCGTGCAACGTTGGTTGAAATTCGTCAAATATTTGCGCGATTTTGATATTGAACCAATTTTGTATGTTCCAAAGAATCCGAGTTACCCAATTATTGACAAAACGTTTTCTGACAATATTCCAAAAGGTATCACAATATTAAAACAATCAATTTTTGAGCCGTACGCTTTCGCGACTTTATTCTCGAAGAAAAAAACAAAAAAGATTAGTAAAGGTATTATTGCGAAAGAGAAACAGTCATTTATTGAAAAGGTATTGCTGTACATTCGTGGAAACTTTTTTATTCCAGATGCCCGTAAATATTGGGTAAAACCTTCGGTAAAATTTCTTAAAAAATACATCACTGAAAATAACATTGAAACTATTATTACTACAGGCCCGCCACATAGTTTACACTTAATTGGACTCAAACTGAGAAAGCAATTAGCCATCAAATGGGTTGCTGATTTTAGAGATCCTTGGACAACGATTGGCTATCATGAGGAGTTAAAATTGACCGAAAAGTCGAAACAGAAGCATTACAAGATGGAAACTGAGGTTTTACAAACGGCAGATCAAATTGTAACGACAAGTTTTACTACACGCGAAGAGTTTTTACAGCTTACAAAAAAGCCTATTGAAGTGATTACGAATGGTTATGATGTTGAAAAACATTCGCCAACTTCTTTGGATGAAAAATTTACCATTTCACATATAGGTTCGTTACTTTCGGAGCGAAATCCTGAGATTTTATGGGAAGTTTTGTCCGAATTAATTCAAACGAATGATACTTTTGCCACTGATTTTCAATTGCAGTTTGCGGGCGTAGTGAGCGATCGCATTCAACGAAAAATTCAAGATGTCGGATTGGATAAGTACACTACGCATTTTGGTTATGTTTCGCATCAAAAAGCATTAGAATTGCAACGTGCTTCTCAAGTATTGCTACTCATAGAAATTGACGCCGAAAAAACCAAAGGAATTATTGCAGGAAAATTGTTTGAATATATGGCTGCGGAACGACCAATTATTGGAATCGGCCCAAAAGATGCAGATATTTCTAAAATCATTCAAGAAACAAATACAGGAAGCTATTTTTTATATACTGAAAAGGAGAAACTCAAAGCGCAAATTATAGCATATTATGAAGCGTTTAAGGCAAAAAAATTGCAGACTTCACCAATTGGATTGCAACAATATTCGCGTAAAGCGTTGACTGGGAAATTAGCGGAGTTACTTCATGGGCTTAAATTAAATTGATTTTTTCTAAATAAAAAAACGGAACTCATTATAGACATTAAGTTCCGTTTATTAAAATACGTTGGTAAATAAACGTTTACTTACCATTTATCAAATCATTTAAAGAACTAATATCATTCTTTTTTAAATAATTACCGAGATGCATATCACTTCTAACTCCTAGGTCTATACCATAATTTTGTTCAATGGTTCCAATGTGTGTATCATCCCTTTTTTTACGCAATTGTCCATCTTGATTTCTACTTCTTTGCCCTTTCATACCCGGGGCATCTTTTTTAATACTCATAATTGTAATTTTAATAATTTATATATCATAAAATTAAAAAAAAATATAGAATATTTATAGAATATTTTTTAAATTCTATTATTAGTTTTCAACATTTGACTATATTAGTAGCATGAAACCCTTACACAATAAGCAAAAGCGACTTTTTGAGTTGTTAAAAACTAATTCATCGAACCCTCTATCAATAAAGGATTTAAGTGCTGAATCTGGTATAGATTCTCCAGGAGTTTTATATTATCATCTCGATCAATTAGAGAAAAAGGGATATTTGAAACGAAACCCTAACAATTCTAAAGATTATTTCGTCTTAGAGTCACCCGAAGATAATATTGTGTATATAGGAAATTTCGGTAGAGCGAAGTGTGGTTATCGGGGAAATATTCTTGAAGGAAGCCCGTTGAGTCATATACCAATAGCTTCCAGTTTGTTAAGATTTCCAGCTAAAGATGCTTTTATTGTTGAGGCAGATGGAGATTCTATGAAGCCAAGAATTTTCGAAGGAGATATAGTTATTGTAAAAAAGCAAAATATTGCAGATCACGGTGATATAATTGTTTGTAGTTTAAATGAAGAGGTTTTGATTAAAAAATATGTTTATTATAGAAATTCGGTTAGTCTTGTTTCTTTTAACCAAGAAGAATTCCATCCAATAAGTGTTACTGATCAAGATAACTTTTGTATCTCTGGCGTAGTCAAAAATATACTTGCATATAATAACTAGTGTAATTAATTGTTCTAATAAGAATTTGAAGTGTAATAAACTTCAGAAAAAATCATTATGCCTAAAAAATAGTATCTATCATAATAGAGTGTAGATTCATCATTTATATTCCACAAAAAACCTCACTCCATCTATGACGATGAAGTAAGGTCAATTTTTACAGCTAAACAATTAAATTTTTAACTTCTAGTTCGAGCTGTTCTTTGTTTTCTACTAGTTGACGCTTTCTTTTGTGAACGACTTGATCGTTGTGACGTCGCTTTTCGTTCTGTAGAACGCTGAGACGATCGTGTTGCTCTCGAAGAATTGCTTCTTTGTGGGGTTGCAACAGTTCTTCTGTTTGATGAATTTCTGTTTGCACGAACCGAATTGTTTGTATTTCTTGTCGATCTTGTTGGCGTTACGTTTCTTGTAGAAGCCGTACGTGTTGTCGATCTGGTATTCGTTCTTGTATTTGACGCGCTTGCATTGTTTGTGCGTTGCGGTCTTGTTGTGTTTCTGTCAATTCTAGTGTTGTTATTAGTACTTGTACGAACATTGCCAACAGTGGTATTGTTTCGTGTATTTCTTGTGGTACTTCTAACATTATCACGTATGGTATTGTTTCGTGTGTTTCTAGTCGTGCTTCTTACATTATCACGTGTAGTTGCCGTACCTGTGTTTTGATTTCTAGTATTGTTACGCGTGGTAACTGCCGAACGTGTGTTTCTTGAGTTTGCATTTGCACGAGTTACAGTTCTTCTAGTGTTGTAAACTGCAGCGTCATTTCTTCGTGTTACTCGGCGATCGTTTCTATACACACTTCTTCTGTTTGCATTTGCTCTTGCTACACTGCGATATTCATGACCAATTCTAGCACTAGCATATCTATATCTGTAATTGTTTCTGTATGGACTGCAATACGTATATCTAATTGGCGTATAAAATCTTCTATATGGTCTTATGTTTACAAGACATAAGTTGATTTGTGGTCTAAAAAATACATTTCTATAAAATGCAGTACGTTGTGAGTATCTGTTAAATGGATTGATGTAACCGCTGGTATGCGAGAATCGTAATAAGGTATCATAGTAAATGAACAATCCTCCAACTTGGATTAAGTTTCCGAATCCGTCATAATTCATTAATACATCTCCGACTCTGTAGACTCTTCCATAATAGTCATAGAAAATTGGTGTGTTTTCAATTTGAATAATTGCACCATAATCATCATACTGAACATACGGATTGTAATCATATCCAGCATTGAATGAAATGCTTACACCAGCCGCGTTTATATTTGCGTTTACATTACTTTGCAGACGATTGATAAAGAAATCAAACTCTCCATCATTGTACACTGAAAAGGTAATGCCGCCTTCTACAAAATTGATAGATTCATTAAAGTTGTATGAAGTAGTTGTTGAAGTGTTACTCCGTTTTGCTTCGGTAGTTGTTACTACCAAGAAAAATAGTCCTGTGAATGCGATTAATATTTTTTTCATAACGTATGGGTTTAATGTTGTTATATAGTAACCAAACAACGTGCCAAAAATTGAGAACGATTTTTTTGAAGTTGAAAAATAAATTTTGAGAATGCACAAAATAACCGCTAGGAAGTACGGTTTTTCCATACTGTATAGTAATTGTAAATAACTACTTTAGGCGTCAATATAGTAGTGCTGTTACCAAAATCAAATTGCATAGAGAAAAATAGTTATCATCATTTCATATGATATTAAATTTTGTAGTTTAGTTGGCTCTTTATAGCTTTTGGATTTAAGATACAGCGAAGAAATAGTTGGAGCGTTTTCTTTATACTATAACAAACCTCGTGAATTCATATAGTGATTCACGAGGTTTTGTATTGTATTCAAATAAATGGTTTAACTTCTTTTTTTAATAGCTTTTTGTTTTCCATTATTTCTATAGTAGTATAGATCATCATCATGTGCTGGTAAGTCGTGTCCATTTTGAAAATCGTCATCAATATGAATATTTCCATGATCCATTGTACAGTTAGTTGCTGTACAAAAAGCACAACTTGTGATTGGTTTTACACTCCCAACTTGTCTTATCAATCTTCCTCTACGGTTGTATTTTAAATGCAAACCACCAACTTGTGTAATGCTGCCAAATCTAGCGTGGTAATTCATATATATAGCACCAATTCGTTTCACTCTTCCAAGTCTGTCGTAATTGATAAATAAATTTCCAATTCTACGAACTCTTCCATTGATATCATGTTCTACACGAACTCCAATATTTCGAGTGTTTCTAAAATTTCCTCTGGTGCGAACTCTTGGTGCGCCATACGTAGTATTTACCGAACCTCTTCGTGTATTGTTGTACACAATTGGATGTGTGTTAAAATCGAATTCTCCATTTTGGAAAATAAAAAACTCAACACCTCGTTCTACAAACTGAATTGGTTGTGTATAATTGTAGCGATTGGTTAACCCGTTTTCGCTTCCGTTCAATTGGTTGCTAGTTTCATTTGCTTGCGTAGCTGTTACACTAAGTAACAATCCTACGAATAAAAGGTAAAAATTTTTCATAATATGTACTTTTAGGGTTATGCCTACTCGTAAGCTTTTCGGCGGACGCTATTTGCTAAAGTTAATTTCAATTTGCGTGCCAAAAATGTAATTAATTACAAGTCAGAATGTTAAGTGTATTTTATGAAGTGTTATTTTTTGATTATATTTAAAAATGCAACTATAAATCGTAATTTGAAGGTGTATTTTTTAATACATACAAATAACTATAAAGCAAATCCTATGATGGATTTAGCGATGCAGTACTCACAAATTGTAAATAGATTTTAGCATCTTTGTACAACCAACCTAAAAAAGTATGTCAGCCAAAGCAAAATATTGTCCCAATTGTGAGTATCAATTGACACCTTATCATAACTTTTGCCCAAACTGTGGACAGAAAGTAGACGATAAGTTGAGTATGCGCGTATTGTTTCATAACACCATTATGAATTACTTTTCGGTGGATGCACGATTTTTTAGAAGTTTCATTCCATTACTCTTAAAGCCAGGTATATTGGCAAAACAATATGTAAGTGGAAAACGCTTGATGTATTTGCATCCTGCGCAATTTTATTTATTTGCTTCTATTGTATTTTTCTTTTTGTTTTCGGTTGCTACACGTTCAACTCAACGTAAATTTGACGAATCAATAAAAAAATCATTTGGCAAAGAAAAGGCAATCATCAGCGAAGCCAATCGTGTAAGAGATTCTATAAATAAAGTATTAGTAACACAAGCCACTAACCTGAAAGGAAAGGATAGTATTATGTTGCTGCAATTAGCAAACAATATAACAGGTAATAATGTGCAAAAAAACGATAGTATACCTATTGATTCTAGCAGAAATAAAAACGGAAAAGTAAAAGGGCAAATTTTAGGATTTAATTTTGATACAGATCAATTGGATTCTTTACAAGCAGCGAATGCAAGTACAGATGAAAAACTAAAAGCTATGGGTTACAAAGAATCCGATGGTTGGTTTTCAAAATTCGTTGGAAAACAAATTATAAAATTTAGAGAAAAAAGAGGCGTAGGAATTCTGAAAGCTTTTATGGACACCATTCCAATTTCGATGTTCTTTTTAATTCCGATTTTTGCTTTCTTGTTGAGGATTCTCTATCGAAAACGGGGACGATTTGCGCACCACATGGTATTTAGTTTTTACTATTTTGCCTTTATGTTTTTGGCTGCTAGTATTGTTTTAATCTCGAATTATATTGTAGCTATTCCTGATTGGATCGACTTTTTAGTGATTCTGTCCACTTTTTTCTATTTGATTATAAGTCTTAAACGATTCTATGAACAAGGGTATATTAAAACCTTCTTTAAAACTTGTATACTTTCGTTTATATACTTGGCTTTTGTTGTGCCAGTTACGTTTGTAATGTTGTGGATTGTGTCGTTTTTCTTATATTAGGAAATAAAAAGGGTTAATTATTTTTTATAGGTAAAGCATATGTTGCGGAATATTGTAATGGTTTTTTCTCTTTTTTTAAATCTTCAAATGCTTTCCAATACCATGAAGTATCAGTTGACGCTACTGCATAATCTTCATACGTTAAAACCGTATGAAATTCACCATTAAGCCAAGGTTCAATACCGTGAATAACAATTTTGTTGTCTTCAACTCGTTTCAAAATAATTTCGAAATCAGTTTCTGAAAAATATTTTATAGATTCGACATCAAATCCATCATTCAGATTTTTCAATCCATAAAAAATATACGTTTCTAAAAACTCATTCTTATTTAAATTGTCTTTCATATTCAATTGAGTGATAAGGAAACTATATTTTGAAGGTTACAATTTCTCTTTCAAATACGTTCCCGTGAATGATTTTTTATTTTTCGCGATTTCTTCAGGCGTTCCAAAAGCAACCAACGTTCCACCATTTTTTCCACCACCAAGGCCTAAATCAATGATATGATCGGCACATTTGATGAGTTCAATATTATGCTCAACAACAATGATAGAATGTCCTTTATCAATTAATGCATCAAATGATTTTAGCAGTTTTTTAATATCATGAAAATGCAATCCTGTAGTTGGTTCATCAAAAATAAACAAGGCTTTTTCTTTGGTGGTTCCTTTCACTAAGAACGAAGCCAGCTTAATACGTTGCGCTTCTCCACCAGAAAGTGTTGACGAACTTTGTCCAAGTGTCACATAGCCCAAACCAACATCTTGCAATGGTTTTAGTTTTCTGTGAATTTTCTTTTGATCGTGTTTTGTGAAGAAATCCATGGCGTCGTCAATCGTCATGGTTAAAATATCGTCAATATTTTTTCCTTCAAAGGCAACTTCTAAGACTTCTTTTTTAAAGCGTTTTCCACCACAGGTTTCACATTCCAAATGCACATCTGCCATAAACTGCATTTCAATCGTCACTTGACCTTCACCTTTACAGGTTTCACAACGTCCGCCATCTACATTAAAAGAAAAATGCTTGGTTTTGTAACCTCTAATGCTTGATAATTTCTGACCAGCATACAACGCCCTAATATCGTCATACGCTTTGATATACGTTACAGGATTGGAACGTGACGAACGTCCAATCGGATTCTGATCTACAAACTCAATATGTTTTACATTGCTATATTTGCCGTCTAATTTGGTGAATTGTCCCGCTTTATCTCCATAACCGCCAGTTTCTTTTAACAGCGATGGATAGAGAATTTTTTTGACCAACGAACTTTTTCCACTTCCAGAAACACCCGTAACTACGGTTAATACATTCAATGGAAACGTAACATCTATATTTTTAAGATTGTTCTCGCGTGCGCCCACAACCGTCACATATTGATTGGAAGTTCTGCGTTTTTTTGGAACTTCAATTTTCATCGTTTGGTTGAGGTATTTCGCAGTCAATGAATCCGCTTTTAAAATGGTTTCATAATTACCATACGCAACCACATGCCCACCATTTGTTCCCGCTTCGGGGCCAATATCAATAATTTCGTCCGCAGCGCGCATAATGTCTTCGTCGTGTTCTACGACAATCACCGTATTTCCTAAATCGCGTAATGATAATAAAACTTGTATCAAACGTTCGCTATCTTTTGGATGCAATCCAATACTTGGTTCATCTAAAATATACATAGAACCTACCAAACTACTTCCGAGCGACGTTGCTAAGTTGATGCGTTGCGATTCTCCTCCAGAGAGTGAATTCGACTTCCGATTTAAGGTCAAGTAATCCAATCCGACATTGGTTAAAAACGCCAAACGATTTTTAATTTCTTTCAATAAACGCTTTGCGATTTGCTGATCGTGTTCGCCGAGCGTTAAATTCTCAAAGAAAACAATCAATTCGTCTAATGGCAAAACCACTAAATCCGTGATGGTTTTTCCGCCAATTTTCACATGATTTGCTTCTTCACGGAGTCGTTTCCCTTCACAAACTGAGCATTTTGTTTTTCCGCGATAGCGCGATAACATCACCCGATTTTGAATTTTATAACTTTTCTCTTCTAAAAATGCAAAGAATTGATGCAATCCTTCAAAGTATTTATTTCCGTCCCAAACGAGTTTCTTTTGTGCTGTTGTCAATTCAAACCAAGGTTTATGAATAGGAAAATCAAAATGATAGGCATTATTGACCAATTGATCTCTGTACCAACTCATACTTTCACCACGCCAAGGGAATACTGCATTTTCATAGACGGAAAGTCCAGTATTTGGAATGACTAAATCTTCATCAATACCAATCACATCGCCATAACCTTCACATTTTGGACAGGCACCATACGGATTGTTAAAGCTGAATAAATGTACATTGGGTTCAAGAAACTTCATGCCATCTAACTCAAAGTTATTGCTAAAATGCACACTTTTTTTATCGCTAATCGTTTCAATATAACATTCTCCTTTTCCTTCAAAAAAAGCGGTTTGTACAGCATCAGCTAAGCGATTATAAAAATCTTCATCATCTGCCACCACAATTCGATCGATTACTAAAAAGAAATCTTCTTTAAAATCTTCCGTAATTTCATCAATACGAAAAATTTCGTCATTCTTCTTAATTCTTGCATAGCCTTGTTGTGCCAATACTTTAATGGTATGAAAAGCACTTCGACCTTCCGGAACCGTTACAGGAGCTATTAATAACAGCTTACTTCGTTCTTCAAACGTCTTTACATAATTAATGACATCCGAAACGGTATGTTTTTTCACTTCATTACCAGAAATAGGAGAGATGGTTTTTCCAATACGGGCAAATAGTAACTTTAAATAATCATAAATTTCAGTAGTGGTTCCCACCGACGAACGCGGATTGGTAGAGTTTACTTTTTGTTCGATGGCAATGGCAGGTGCAATTCCTTTAATATAATCAACTTTGGGTTTATGCAAGCGTCCTAAAAACTGTCGCGCATAGGATGATAAACTTTCTACATACCTGCGCTGTCCTTCGGCATATAACGTATCAAAAGCTAAACTGGATTTTCCAGAACCCGAAAGTCCTGTAATCACAACCAATTTATTTCGCGGAATCACCACGTCAATATTTTTCAGGTTGTGTAGTTTTGCACCCTTAATAATAATGTTTTCTTTTGGATTTACAGTTGAGAGATCTTGCGCCATTGTATGAAAAAATAAGTGCAAAGATACTGCTTTTAATACTCCAAATAAAATGAATTTGAAGTAAAGAATTGTGGAAGTTCCCTATATTTTTGATGGGTGTGTATCTAAAAATTGTATGATTTAGCTTAATAAATACAGCCAAAATGTTAAATTATTAGATTTTATTTGCATTTCTTTAACTAATGTTGTTATATTTGGATTCCTTAAAAATAACTACAAAACAAAACTGCGTATAGCATAAAAATACTTTTTTAAAACATAAAGACATATTATCGGTCTCGATAATTATCACGTAAAAAAGTAATGCTATGAAACAGATCCTGCAAGATTCAGTATTGGTATCTAATTACATTAAAGGTGACGAATGCGCATTAGGAACACTAATCGAACGTCATAAACAGCGTATATATAGTTTTATATATTCGAAGGTGTTGGATAGAGACATCACAGAAGATATTTTTCAAGATACTTTTATTAAGGTTATCAAAACTTTAAAAAAGGGAAATTACAACGAAGAAGGAAAGTTTTTGCCTTGGGTGATGCGGATTTCACATAACTTGGTGATTGATCACTTTAGAAAAAATAACAGAATGCCAAAATATGACAATAATGGTGATTTTAATATTTTTTCTGTATTGAGTGATACCAATTTGAATGCCGAAAATAGAATCATTAAAACACAAGTAGAAACAGACGTTCGCCGCTTGGTTGATGAGTTGCCTGCCGATCAAAAGGAAGTCTTATTAATGCGCATGTATCAAGATTTGAGTTTCAAGGAAATTTCAGAGAAAACAGGCGTGAGCATCAATACAGCTTTGGGAAGAATGCGGTATGCACTGATTAATTTGAGAAAGGTAATCGATAAGCATAATATAGTTTTAACAAATTAATACAATAAAACTAAATTTCATGCGTTGTTATTTTAAATATAAAACGACCGCATGGAAAAAAATTACACTAAGAGTTCAATTGAAAATAAAAAAATGTCCCCTAAAAAGGAAACTATTAGCTTTCTGTTGAACTATTCAAAGGCTTTAAGTGTTATTAATTACAAAAGGATGAAGTTTGAAACGCTTCTCAACTAAACTTTGGAAAAGACCTGTTAGCTGCGGGTCTTTTTATTTTTATAATACGCATCAATTACGGACTGTCTACCAACTGTTTTGGTGATAATATCAGTGTCCAAATTCCAACCGCGCGCTTGGCAATATTCTCTTCCGTACCAAATAATTTGTAAATGTAAATCGTTCCATTTTTCCTTTGGAAACAACCGTTTTGCGTCTTTTTCGGTTTGAACCACGTTTTTTCCATTGGTCAAATTCCAACGATACATCAACCTATGAATGTGTGTGTCAACAGGAAATGCTGGAATTCCGAAGGCTTGACTGATCACCACACTTGCGGTTTTATGCCCGACAGCGGGTAACTCTTCTAAATCTTCCAAATTTTTCGGAACTTTTCCATCATGCTTATCAATCAGAATGTGTGATAAACCATGAATTCCTTTCGCTTTCATCGGCGACAAACCAACCGGCTTGATGATTTCTCGGATTTCTTCTACCGAAAGTTTAATCATATCATACGGATTATCCGCTCTTTCAAACAACAAAGGCGTAATTTTATTCACACGAACATCCGTACTTTGTGCAGACATTAATACGGCAATCAATAAGGTATATGGATCTGTATGATCGAGCGGAACAGGAATCTCAGGATATATTTTTTCTAGCGTGTCAATAACAAACTGAACCTTTTCTTGTTTGGTCATTTTTCAGTATTTTTATGCAAAAATAATCAATAAATTATTGAAAGCTATGAATACCTTAAAAACAGGAGATAAAGTACCCAATTTTACCGTAAACGATCAAGATGGAAACGCCGTTTCATTATCAGATTTTAATGGAAAAAAACTTGTGGTTTTCTTCTATCCAAAAGCAAGTACGCCAGGTTGTACAGCAGAAGCTTGTAATTTGAGAGACCATTATGCAGAATTACAA
>CAYGPQ010000048.1:31484-35648 GCA_964351775.1 uncultured Kordia sp.
AGACAAGCCAGTTTTAAGAATAAATACGAATTTCCGTTTCCATTATTAGCAGATGAAAACAAAGAAGTAATTGAAGCGTTTGGCGTTTGGGGCGAAAAAAAATTCATGGGAAAAACGTATGATGGAATTCACCGTAAAACCTTCTTAGTCAACGAGAATGGAGTCGTGGATCATGTAATTGACAAAGTGAAAACGAAAGCGCATGCTGAACAGATTTTGGAGTTGGTAGGATAATTTTTTAATGTGCCAATTTAAAAACGTTTCAATTTAACAATGTAGCAATTTATCAATTTGATGATTTGAAAATGTGTCAATTTGAAAATTACCTAACCTTTACAAGTTCGAGTGATTTTTGTCCGTTCGCGTGTGCAGAATGGACAAAAATTGTATCGAAAACAGTTTCTAAAGTTTCAGGCACTTCTCGATACAATTTTCTGCCGAAAATCACTCGAAGTGACGTTCATTGTAAATTTTTAAAACCGTCAGTTCGAGTGGTTTTTGTCTGTTTGCGCAAGCAACATAGACAAAAATTGTATCGAGAACAATTTTTGAATAGAGTGTAATTTGTCACATCGAGCGCAGTCGAGATGCTAATTCTCTTACGTCAACTCAATACAATCCAATTCCAATTGAAATAATTCTCTTTTTTTGTTGCCAATTAAAAACCCAATTTCTTCCAAATAGTTCTCAGAAAAGTTTCCAATAGTGAGTTTTTTTCCTCGGAACGTTGGATACAAAGTGTTCAATGGAATTTCAATCGTTTCCCAATCACCCGAAGTTTCAAACTGTGACACAAACGAATGGCAATCGTTACTATGTTGCTTTAATCGGAATTGATATTTTTTTCCATCACCTTTCAAGCGAATGATTACCGTAGTTTTTCCAGTAATGTCTGTATTTCCAATTCCATAACGAAGCGAGGAGAAGCCGCCATTATTTTCCAAGGAAACCATTCCGCTAAAAACGCCGTTCCCATCATCGTTTAGAGCAAACTTTCCGCGTGATAATCCGCCCATCACACAATCATTAACTACATTCCAATTAGCTATATCGCTTGTTTTTGTAAAGTTAAAAAGTGTCATAGGATTCGCTTATCAATATAATAAAAACTCGTAAAAAGAATATTTTAATAAAAAAAGCCCCAATAAGGAGCTTTGATTATTTGGTGTGTATTCTTATTCATTCTCAATCAAATGATTCTGTTGCATGTATCCAAATAGATGTTTCTCTTTGATGATTTCGGCAACGCCATCAGGAAGCATTTCTTCCCAACCTTCTTCATTATGGGCAATCATACTCAGTACTTTTCTGGAGAAAATTTGTAAAATATCGTGATCAAAATCAAAAATATCAATCACTTTTCCATTGTATTTGAAGAATTTGTACAATTCCTTCATACGTGGATGCACTTTTAAGTTATTACTATTCACCAATTCGCCAGTTTCATTGCGCTTCATTGGATATAAATATACTTTTAAATCTCTGTAGAATAGTTTTCCGAATGCTTCTAAAATTCCTCCACTGACATGACGATAGTATTTCTCATCAAAAATATCGACAAGGTTATTTACGCCCATGGTCAGTGCCATACGTTCTTTGGTATAGTTAGAGAAATATTCTACCAATCGATAATATTCTTTAAAGTTAGAAATCATGACGGTTTGACCAAGTGAACCGAGTAATTGTGCTCTGTCCATAAAATCTTGTTCATCAATTTCTCCTTCAGCTCTAAGATTGGAAAGTGTAATTTCAAACAACACGACTGTCTTGTCAACTTCCACTTTATTCTCACGAATAAAGATATCATAGGACTTTTGAAACATGTCCATGTTCACTTTCGTTACAGGACGAAAACTTCCACGAAGCGCTAAAATATTCTTTTTGTATAACAATCGCGCTGGAAGAATATTGTTTCCATCAGGACCAAAAATCACGGCTTCTGTCATTCCGTTTTTCAAAAGTTGCAAACTCATCAATCGGTTGTCAACTTTATCAAATTGCGGACCAGAGAAATTAATCGTGTCAATTTCTATCTTATCCTTATCAATATGATCGTATAAATATTTTAATAAATTTTTCGGATTGTTGTATTTGTAAAAAGCACCGTGAATTAGGTTTACACCCATAATTCCTAATGTTTCTTGCTGTAATTTTGCGTCATTTTCGTGAAAACGAACGTGTAAGATAATTTCGTTGTAGTCTTGTGTAGGATCAGTTTGGTATTTAATTCCCATCCAACCATGACCTTTATATTTTTTAGCAAAATCAATAGTTGCCACGGTATTTGCAAAACAGAAAAACATCTTGTCTGGATGTTTGTCACGCGAAATTCGAGTGTTTAACAACTTCATTTCGTGCGTAAGCATTTTCTTTAAACGCGCTTCAGTTACATAACGTCGATCATCTTCAACACCATAAATGGCATCACTAAAATCTTTGTCATACGCACTCATTGCTTTTGCAATTGTGCCCGAAGCTCCTCCAGATCTAAAGAAGTGACGAACCGTTTCTTGTCCAGCTCCAATTTCAGCAAAGGTGCCGTATATTTGGCTGTTCAAGTTAATTCGTAATGATTTTGCTTTGATGGAAGGTACATTTTCTATGTTGGTATCACCTTTGTAAACAATAGCCATGCGTAGTTTGAATTTGTTCACTACAAAAATAAACATTCATAATTTTTTTGACGTATATATTTAAGGTTTTTTGTTAAATAATAAGTTAAATTTGAAGAATGATCGATGAACGGAACATATCTTTCTAAAAATACTATGGATTCTTAACAAATTAGCACGTTTATAATGACAGTTACTTTTCTCGGCACAGGAACTTCTCAAGGCATTCCTATTATAGGAAGCGATCATCCTGTGTGTTTGAGTGATGATTTTCGCGATAAACGTTTGCGCGTTTCCATTTTAATTTCATGGGAAAATGCAACCTACGTCATTGATTGTGGTCCCGATTTCAGACAACAAATGCTCCGTGCCAATTGTCGCCATATTGATGGTATTCTTTTTACACACGAACATGCCGATCACAGCGCAGGAATGGACGATATTCGCCCTTTTTATTTTCGCCAAGGTGATATTCCAATGTACGCTCACAAACGTGTATTTGGAGAGTTTGAACGCCGTTTTGATTATATTTTTGCTACTGAAAACAAATATCCTGGCGCGCCGGGCGTTATACAACATGAAGTGTGCAATAATGAACCGTTTGAATTGAAAGGTGTACAAGTGGTACCAATTGATGTTTTGCACCATACATTGCAAGTTTTCGGCTATCGGTTTGATGATTTTGCGTATTTAACCGATGTGAAAACCATCGCGGAAGCTGAAAAAGAAAAATTGAAAGGATTAAAAGTATTGGTCGTTAACGCATTGCGAATTGAGCCGCATATTTCACATTTTTCGTTAGCGGAAGCGCTTGAGTTTATTGCCGAAATTCAACCTGAAAAGGCGTATTTGACACATATTAGTCATCTGTTAGGTTTTCATGCTGAAGTTTCAGAAACATTGCCAGAAAACGTATTTTTGGCGTATGATACGTTGACGATTACGATTTAAAACAACAATATTACAATGACAAAGAAAATTTTACTGTACGCACTTATTTTTATGGCTTTATTGGCAATTTATCAATACGTAAGTATGAATAGAATGTACGAGCAGCAATCTGCAAAGATTGAAGAATTACGGAGCAAAGTGGAAACTTTAAAAAATGATGTGACAGCGTATAAAGATACGACCAACAGATTGATGAATGAAAATTTAGATTTGAATTATTTCTCGTTGCAGCATAATGGTGAAGCATTGGAATACTTTGAAAAATACCAGTTTGAAGGCGATTTGTCGCAATATATTACGGATGTGATTTACGATCAAAATTCAGCGAATAGAGATAATCCGTTAGTTCCTTTTGATGGAATGGACGGTAATTTTGTCATTGATAAAGTAAAAGTGATCAATCATAAATGGGTGTTGTTTAGTTTTTCCGATGGAGGTTATTGGGGCGAAGCGATTCTGAGCTACGAAATTGACAAAGATAAAACGGTAAGCTTTGAACCGATTGTAGAAACCTTGTATGCGAAATATAAGAAGTAGTTCAATCTATCAATGTTTCAATGTTTCAATTTGAAGATGTTTCAATGTTTCAATTTGAAGATGT
>CAYGPQ010000049.1:0-35182 GCA_964351775.1 uncultured Kordia sp.
ATCCCGTTTTCAACGGGATTAGTTCAACTAACAATGTTGAATGCGTCTAAAGGCTTCCCAACACTATATTATATTGAATACGAGAATATTATACGTTCAAAACAGCAAAATTCGTCTGCAAATTTAGCAGATCCCGTTTTCAACGGGATTAGTTCAACTAACAATGTTGAATGCGTCTAAAGGCTCCCCAACACTATATTATATTGAATACGAGAATATTATACGTTCAAAACAGTAAAATTCGTCTACAAATTTATCAGATCCCGTTTTCAACGGGATTAGTTCAACTAACAATGTTGAATGCGTCTTGCAGACTTTTCAACATTGAGTTTCACTAAAAAAAAGCTGCCCTAATTCAACTAAAGGCAGCTTTTACAATAAACTAAGTCACTAAACTAACTTAATAAACACTTAACTATAAACAATTGTTGCAATCGGCTTCTAACGTAAATAGTGTAGAAACTTCATTTGGGTTTAGCGCAACTTTGTATACTCTTATATCATCTAAATGACCTTCAAAGCCATTTCCTAATATGTAATTCATTAATGGTGCGTTTCCAATATCAATTGTAGAATTCAAATCAGCATTTCGTTCTATTCCATCACGGTATAAACGCACGGTATTGTTTCCATCTACAGTAAGTACTAAATGATGCCAATTTGTGGTATCAGTTGGTAAGTTGGCATCCATATTCCAAGGATCATCCCACAAACCATATCCAGAATTAGCGTCACTAAATACAGGCGTATTCAAATCGAATACACTGAGTTGAAAACCTTCACTCACCGTGGCTCCTTTTTGAAATAATATTTCATAATTAGCAGGATCTGTATTTTGCATTTTAAACCAAAGACTTACCGAAAACGCATCACCTTGCACAATTTGATTTGCCGTCGTCACAGGAATTTGCACCATTTCGTTTCCGCTAAAAGCAATGGCGCAAGTAGGATTTCCGGCTCTATCAGAAACATAATTATAACTATTGTTTGATTCCCAATTGCTGACTAAATCTTTTACTTCGTTGGAAAATGGTAGGTACAGAATTAAATCGTTGGTTAAAACCGTATTGTTAGTACAGCAATCTTCTACTGTAATCGTAATTGTATACACTTGAAACATTAAGTTTGCATCTTCAATACGTAAATACAATGTTTCTTGCAATGATGTGTTTGTATAGATATTAGGCAATATATTTGTATTCGTATCTGCATCCACTTGTGTAGTATGAAATGAAAAAGTATATGCTTGTGTACAAACAATGTTGGATATGAATAGTGCTTCTAAGTTCATTTGTACAAAACCATCATACGGATTTTCTTCATCACAAATAGTGGTGGTGCTATTTTCAAAACATTCAAATGGCGTAAAGTTTTCACAGAATTTTTGCAAGATAACTTCTTGGTTTCCGCTATGTAATTGCAATCCATTGTCGCTACATTCGTCAATAATCCATGAACCATTAAAGCTGGTAATACTTGAACTTATATTGGTAATATTTAAGACTAAATTTCCTTGCGAAGTCGTTACTTCCCAATTTCCTTCGTAAACTGTACTGCTTGTCGGTTCTGTTGAAAATGTAAATGAACCATCTGCATTGAAATAGAATTCATATATTAATTGAGTGTTTCCATCCAAGTTGGTAATGCGCCAAAAACAGTCCAACAAGTTTTCAGTTACTAGTGTTTGGGTACAATCTGCATCATTATAATTATTGTCATCATCTTCATCGCAGGTATTTTCCGCCGCAGCGATTGCCGCTTGCAAAGCTTCATTGCTGTTTACAGAAATACTAGTTCCGTCAGCTTGTATCAAATTGATTGGATAGTTGATACTTGCCAAAATTCCATCCGAAAGCGTTTCCAAAAAGTAATACAATGCTTCGTCGTGCGTGATATTAATAGTTTCAATCACTTCAAAATTGATATCGTACACTGCAATGCTAAACGGATATTGAAAATCAATACATTCAATGTCAATATCTGGCTGATTTGGTCCAGCACAGCTTGAAATTTGTGTGCCTAATTGTGCTTGATTTTCTATGATAATTTCTGTGTAATCACTTAATATAATCGTAATTGGATAGGTAATAGTAACCGTTTCATCATTGGATTGATTCAATAATTCAAGAATTGCACCGTAATCATTCACACTATTTACTACAACTGTGGTTCCGTTTACAGCAACCGTTACAGGCAAATCGACCAAGAAACAGTTTGCACCATCAATAATATTATCCGCAGAACCATCCAGCAATGTCATACGTTCCATCAATCTCGGCAATGTGGTATTTGCCATCAAAATTGCTTCTGAGTTTGGCGTTGATACCTCATCATTTTCTTCCTGACAAGCATTGAAGCAGAGAACTATCGCGAACAGCGAAAAAAGTTTTTTTATAAATTTTAGGTGAGGGATTATATTCATAGTTTCATTGCATTTGCATACCCTAGTTTTCTAGTATGCTATTACTAAAACAACTTCGATGGCAAAATTCCCACCTATACAAATTAAAAAATTTATGTTTACTTTTAGCTCAAAATTCAACCACCATTCATGCCAAAACCATTACATCATAATATATGCAACGAGTTGATGTTTTCTAAAATTTTTAAAAAACATTACCAAAGCTTGTATTCCTACTTGTATTATAAGTTTGGTGATTATTTGAATCCGGAAGATAAAGCGCAGGAAGCTTTTACAAAATTGTGGCAAAATTGTGGCAAGGTAACTCCCGAAAAAGCAAAAAGTTATGTATTTACTATCGGGAATAATATGATGCTGAATGAAGTAAAACATCACAAAGTAGTACTACAACATCAACAGATAAAGCCAAGATCGCATACCAACGAGAATCCTGAGTTTTTAATGCAGGAACAAGAATATTTGCAGAAGTTACAGCGTGCGATTGACAATTTGACCGAATCTGAACGCGTTGCTTTTTTGATGAATCGTGTGGAAGGAAAAAAACACAAAGAGATTGCAGCCTTACTTGACATTTCGACAAAAGCGGTGGAAAAACGTATTTATAGAGCGTTGAGCAAGTTGCGGGAAGAGATTGAGGAGCTTTGATTTTTGGGTTATGAGTTTATGAGTTTATGAGAAAAATAAATTTAAAATGTAAAACTCTAAATGTAAAAGTGAAAACTGCGACTGAAAACTGAACACTGCGACTAAATACTGTAAACTGAGACACAGGGGAATTTTAGATAGTAAGTTGTTATATAGACAAGTAACGATTATGACACGAGAAGAATTAATACACAAATGGCTAGATCATGCGTTAACGCCTCAGGAATTGGAAGCTTTTAAACAGCTTGATGATTATGAGGAGTTAATGAAGATGCACAACGCCTTACAGTCTTTTAAAGCGCCAAACGTAGACGTGGAAGCCGCGTATGAGACTGTTCAATCTAACAGAAAAAACACATCAAAACCTACTTCATGGCTGAAGCCATTGCTAAAAATTGCCGCAATTTTAGTGATTGGATTTGGCGCCTATATGTACGCAACTTTGCCAAACCTAACGACGGTTGAGACACTTGTTGCGAATAAAACACTCCTAGAATTACCAGATACTTCCGCAGTAACTCTGAATGCCGTATCGAGTCTATCGTATGATAAAGACACTTGGAACGAACAACGCGAAGTCAACTTGAAAGGTGAAGCTTATTTTAAAGTAGCCAAAGGCGCTACCTTTCATGTTGTTACCGAAGACGGAATTGTCACTGTTTTGGGAACACAATTTAATGTAAAACAACGTACGCACTTATTTGAAGTTTTCTGCTATGAAGGTTCGGTAAGCGTTACACACAACAATGAAAAAGTAGTGTTAACTCCTGGAGAACGCTATTTAATATTGGATGGGAAACAAATTCGCAATGAAAAAGAAATGCTAAAAGAACCTACATGGATTCGCAATGAAAGTTCTTTTAAAAGTTTACCTTTACGAGAAGTTATTCAAGAGTTTGAACGACAATACAATGTAACGGTTGACGTCAGCGGTATTGATGTTTCCCAAGTTTTTACGGGAAGTTTTACGCATACAGACATACATTTGGCATTGAAATCGATTACCATACCGTCGCAATTGAAGTATCAAAAGAAACAAAAATCGATTATTCTAAAACGTGATTAAAAAACGCGTACTCACTTTTCTCACTTTTTTTTGCTTCTTTCTTAGTTTTCAATGTAGTAATGCACAAGAAAATCAAGAGAATAAAGTCTTGCTGTCTAAATTATTGCCTAAAATTCAGAAACAATACGATGTTGTTTTTTCGTATGTAGATACCGTTTTAAAAAATGTTTTGGTGACTCCGCAAGCAAAAACGATTTCACTTGAAGTATTGTTAGATGGTTTTGAACTCGAAACCAATCTCCGATTTACCTTAATTAATGGACGCTATATTGCGATTACCGTTTTCAGAGATCAAATTCAAGAATTGGACGAGATCTATTTGACGGAATATATTGCTTCTGGAATTTCCACGAATAGAACTGGACAAATTACCGTAAAACCCAAGAGTTTTAGCATTCTACCCGGCGTTACCGAACCTGATGTTTTACTCACCATTCAAGCTTTACCCGGAATTTCCAGTGTGAACGAAACGGTTTCAAACATTAATATTCGCGGTGGGACGAATGATCAGAATATTTTATTGTGGGACGATATTAAAATGTATCAATCTGGACATTTCTTCGGGTTGATTTCTGCATTTAATCCCTACTTTTTAAATAAAGTAATCGTAACAAAAAACGGTACAAGTTCCAAATTTGGCGATGGTGTTTCGGGAATGATTCAAATGCAATTGGACGAACATCCGAACGATTCTTTACTAGCTGGCGCAGGATTGAACTTGATTCATGCCGATGGTTTTGCTAAAATTCAACTGAATAAAAAAATGGAAGTACAAGTTTCGGCGCGTCGTTCCATTACCGATTTGTTAGAAACGCCTACCTACACTATTTATTTTGATCGGATTTTTCAAGATACCGATATTACCAATAACAATCAGGATACGAACAATACCACCACGACCAATAGAGATTTTTATTTCTATGATATGAGCACGAAATTTATCTATGATATTTCTAAAACAGATAATTTACAGGTTAGTTTTTTGAATATTTATAACGATTTAAGCTATACGGAAGAAGCAACTTTCAACAACCGACAACAAGCCGTCAATAGTGGCATTACCCAACGAAATTTAGCCGCTGGCTTGACGTATAATCGTGAATGGACGCCTTCATTTTCCACGCAAGTACAATTATATACCTCAACCTATAATTTAGAAGCCACCAATTTTAATATTGCCGATAATCAACGTTTGTTTCAAGAGAATGATCTCGTGGATAGCGCATTGAAATTTCACACAAAATATAGAATCAATGAAAATTTTACCATTCAAAATGGCTATCAATTTTCTGAAATTGGCATTACCAATATTCAAGATGTGAGCAATCCGCAATTTCGGAGCAATCGAAAAGATGTCATGCGAAATCATGCGGTATATGGGGAACTTAATTTTATTTCAGACAGTTACCGAACACTTTTAAATATTGGGTTTCGCGCAAATCAATATGAAAAGATTGATCAGTTTCGTTTGGAGCCACGTTTGAATTTTAGACAGCAATTCTCCAATCATTTTAGCGTGTTGGTTTTGGGTGAATATAAGAGTCAAGCTATTTCACAAGTCATTGATTTACAGAATGATTTTTTAGGCATTGAAAAACGTCGTTGGACGTTGGCAAACGGAACTTCGGTTCCTTTGATTGAAAGTAAACAAGCTTCCATTGGCGTGCAATACTCAAAGAATAATTTGCTAATTAGCGCAGAAGCGTATCTTAAAAAAGTGGACGGAATTACCACGCGAAGTCAAGGTTTTCAGAATCAGTTTCAGTTTGTAAATGCTATCGGAAGTTATACCGCACAAGGAATTGATGTATTATTTAATAAGAAATGGCACGATTTCAACACTTGGCTGAGTTATTCTTTTAGCAAGAATGACTACGATTTTATATCCTTGAATAATGGCGAATCGTTCCCGAATAATTTAGATATTACACACAATGTAACTCTTGGCGGAACGTATACTTGGAAAGCGTACGAATTCTCGCTTGGAACTTATTATCGCACCGGAAGACCCACGACAACCCTTGGTGAACCACAAATTGTCAATGGAAACATCAATTACAATGCTCCAAACGCCGAAAATTTACAAGATTATTTCCGAACCGATTTTTCGGCAACCTATCAGTTGATGCTTTCGAAAAAGATAAAATCTAAAATTGGTATTTCCGTTTGGAATGTGTTTGATCAGCAAAATATTTTGAATGAATACTACAATTTAGACAACACCGTCATTTCCGAAATTCAGAATCGTGCGTTGGGTATTACGCCAAATTTGAGTTTTCGTGTAGAGTTTTGACATTTCGATACAGATTGCCTAGAATCCATCCTAAATTCTCGTAAAGACGAGATCAAAGAAGTAGCGTCATGCTGAACTTGATTCATCTCATCACAAGATCATTTTCAGTTTTGTTATTTTTTTAATTCTTTTAGTATGATTTCAATGGCTTTATCCAATTGTGGATGATCGCCGGCTAAACGTTGTTTTAAATTTTTACCAATATATACATCTGGTGCCACTCCGTGAGTTTCTAAATCTTTTCCATCTAAGGTATAACATCCCCAAGTTGGCAATCGGTATGAAGAACCATCCACCAACGAATTACTGGTGGTAAAAATAATCCATCGATACGTTTCTGTTCCAACAATGGTTCCCATTTTCAACTCTTTGAAGCCCGCAGCCGTCATTTCTGCATCCGATAATGATTGTTCATTTATTAATAAAACGATTGGTTTATCACCATAATTGAAATTGGATTGACTCGTTAATTTCCCTTCTCTGTATTTCCAATTTAAGTATTGTTTTTGACGCAAGAAGTTCAATACCGCATCATGTACATTTCCTCCAGTATTGTAGCGTAAATCTAAAATTAGACCGCCTTTATAGGCTTCTTCACTCACTAAGTCCTCATAGAATTTAGTTAATTCTCCACCAGTCATATTTTTCATATGCACATACGCAATGCTATTTTTTGATTTTTCATCAACATACGCTTGATTTTGATCTTGCCATTCGTCATACAGTAAATCCCTAACATTCCAGAAACTTGTTGGATGCACATTCACACTGAATTCTTTTCCGCTTCTACTAAAGGTCAAACTTATTTCTGACTCGAATTTAGGATTGGCAAAATACTGCTCTCTGTTAGATTTTGCAGTTACCCTTTTACCATTTACAGCGACCAATTTATCTCCTTTTTTAAGGTCTTTTCCTTTAATATCTGTCGGTCCTTCAGAGACAATTCTTTCTATAATAAAAGGATTATCAGTATTAAAAATGATTCCTGTGGCTAGTGTTTGAGTTCCATAATAAACTTGTTCTTCTTTACCGTATGAATTAAATCCAAAGTGAGAAGTGTTTAATTCACCAAGCATGTCGTTAAAAATTAATCTCAAATCGGCTCTACTAGACACATACGGCAAATAGGCGGCATATTCATCTCTTAATTTTTGCCAGTTTTCCCCATGAAAATTTTCATCATAAAAATTCTCTTCCATTCCAGCCCAAGCTTCATAGTACATTTGATGAAATTCATCCGCTAATGATTTATTAAAACGATCCTCAATTTTAATGGGTGTTAACTTATTCGCCTCTAAATTCACGCTACTTATACTTCCGTTTGATAGGATATAGTGTTTTTTATTAGAGGTAATCAATTGATAATTAGACATCGGTGTATCACTCAACTTGACCGTTTTATTTTCTTCAAAAGGTTCTAAAGTCGTTTTCCATAGTTTATATTTTCCTTGATCGTGATTTGATATGTATACAATATGCGTTTTGTTTCCGTCATCTATCACCGTGATATTTCCTTGATTGCCAAATCTTGGACTAATCGTTGTTAATCTGTCCATCAATCCTTTTTCATTGATCGTAACGATCACTTTTTCTTTTTCTTTTTCTTTCTCCTTTGTATCTTCGGTATGTTTTGCATCTTTTTCATCTTTCTTCTCCTCTTTTTCCGCTTCAAAAAGTTCGTTTATTTTATCTATTTTAAAAGGTTTTTCATACGTATCTAACGCCATTTGATATACTTTAGAATTTCCATTTCCTCCACTAGGGAAATTTGGCGATATTCTTTCGGACGAGAAATATATATATTTTCCATCAGCAGACCAGAAGGGTTCAGATTCTGAAACTTTTGTTTTTGTAAGATTGATTGATTTTTTTGAAGCAATGTTGTACACAAAGATGTCCGCTTCAAAATCTCTATATGCATTGTATACAATATAATTTCCATCTGGTGAAAAATATGGGTTTGAGTTGTAAAAACCCCACAATTCATCTTTCACAATCAATTCGCTTTTAAAGGTTTCTAAGTCAATGATATAGATTTCATTTCTACCACTTAAATATACTCCTTGGGTTTTATCAGCATTCAACGTAATTTGTCTGCTATTACGTGCATTTTTTGTGAGCTGTTTGGTTTCAATTTTACCATTTGCACTGGTCACAAACCAATTGTAATAGCCCATATCTGATCTTGAAAATAATAAAGAATTATTGTCCTTTAGCCATTTTACTTCTTTAACTGCCTCTAAGGAATTGGTCGTTATTTCTTTTACAAATTTTCCTTTTACATCAGAAATGAATAGTTTTCCTCTGGAAACAAAAGCCATCTTTTTTCCATCAGAAGAAATATCAAAATAGGTAATATTCTTAGCTACCGCATACGACTGCTCTTTTTCTATGGTCGAATTATTGTTGATATTGATATTCAACTTCTTAGAAGACTTTTTAGCAACATCATATACAAACAATTGATAGTCTTTTCTAAACACTACTTTTTCACCATTTGCGCTTACTTTAGGCCACATAATGGAGGTAGAAAAATCAGTCAACCTTTTTGGAATTCCATTTTCTAGTAGATACAAATTGTATTCGCCATGATGCGCATCTGATTGAAAATATACATTTCCAGCTTTATCAATGGTTGCCGCAAAATCTTTTCCTCTATACGTTGTATGTTGTGTGTATACTTTTGTTTTTTCATTGTACGATTTGATATCCGGATTGTAATCTCCTTTGTATCGTTTTCTATGGGCAAAACGTGAACTTTCCCAAGATTCATTAAAGTAAATGTCTTGTGTTTTTGGATGTTGAACTACATTATGAATTGTATTAAAATAATGTTCAACCGTTCTTTTGGGCGTTCCTCCATCAATAGATACTGTATAATTGGTCATTGAATTATACCTGTTGGATGTAAAGTTGATTGTTTTGCTATCCCAATTCCAAGAAGATACGTTGTCATTTCCTTGATGAAAAGTTAACTGTGTAATTTTACCACCGTTGAGCGGCATGATGTAGACATCATTATTTCCATATTGATTGCTAGAAAACGCTACCCATTTCCCATCGGGAGAAACACTAGGATTTGTTTCTACACCTTGCATTGCGGTTAATCTGAAAGCTTCACCTCCATCTGACGAAACTTTCCACAAATCACCTTCATAGCTAAATATAACATGTTTTGCGTCTGGCGTTAACGTTGGCTTTAAAGTAAAGTGAACAGCGTCAAAATTTTTCTGTTGTGCATTCATAAAGGATACAACTACAAACATGAAAAGAATACATATTTTTCTACACATAGCTAAAAGGTATATTGTTTTTATTTAAAAAGAAGACATTGATCATCGCTGTATAAACTCCAAATCAATCTCGATACTAACGAAGATATAAACTTAAATTTTATTTTAAAGACGAACGATATCTTGTTTTGAAAATACAGCCAATTTTTAACAATAGTAAACTCCATTAAGCTTCGAAAAAGGTTAACATACAACCATTTTCGTAGTCTTATAGAAAATTACACCTGTACAAGAACAAGCATTTAGAGCACGTACTGAGCGGAGTCGAAGTGCAAACTACATTCTTTCAGGAACTTCAATTCCTAACAATCCAAACGCTGCTTTGATGGTATCGCCTACTTTTTTGGATAATTGTACTCTGAATACTTTTTTCGCTTCGTCTTCTTCTCCTAAGATATAAATGTTTTGGAAGAACGAATTGTACAGTTTTACCAAATCGTAGGTATAATTTGCAATGACAGCCGGACTTTGATTCGCCGCAGCTAATTGTATCGCCGCAGGATATCCTTGCAATTGTTTTACGATTTCTTTTTCACGAATATCTATGTCAATTCCTGTAATTTCTGCTGAATAATCAAATTCAGCTTTACGCAAGATGGATTGAATACGCGCGTATGTATATTGAATGAAAGGCCCTGTATTTCCGGCAAAGTCAATGGATTCTTTCGGATCAAATAAGATTCGTTTTTTAGGATCAACTTTTAGAATGAAATACTTTAACGCGCCCATTCCAATGATTTTATATAAAGCTTCTTTTTCTTCGTCCGAATAGCCTTCAAGCTTTCCTAATTCTTGTGAAATTTCCTTGGCAGTTTCCGACATTTCTATCATTAAATCATCTGCATCAACTACGGTTCCTTCACGACTTTTCATTTTACCACTTGGCAAATCGACCATTCCGTAAGATAAGTGATGTAAGTTTTTAGACCAATCGAATCCGAGTTTTTTCAAGATTAAGAATAATACTTTGAAGTGATAATCTTGTTCGTTTCCAACCGTATAAATCATTCCACCAATATCCGGATAGTCTTTTACACGTTGAATTGCCGTTCCGATGTCTTGCGTCATATATACCGCAGTTCCGTCTGAACGTAGCACTATTTTTTCATCCAATCCATCATCTGTCAAATCGCACCAAACCGAACCATCTTCTTTTGCATAGAAAACACCTTTTTCCATACCCGTTTGTACGACATCTTTTCCTAAAAGATAGGTGTCACTTTCATAATATAAGGCATCAAAATCAACGCCTAAGTTGGTATACGTAGTTGCAAAACCGTCATATACCCATTGATTCATTTTTTTCCAAAGTGCAACGGTATCTTCATCGCCGGCTTCCCAATTAAGCAACATTTGTTGTGCGTCTGCACCGATAGCACTTATGTTTGCAAAGTATTCGTTTTTGAATGATTTTCTAAACGCAGCTACGATTTCTTTTGACAAATCAGTTCCATCTGCATATTTTTCAGGAAACTTTTCTTCAAGATGTTTTTGTGTTTCAGGCTTTTGTGCAAAAACTTCAATTTTGTCAATCGCGTCCGTAGTTGTCAACCATTCAGTATATTCTAGTTGAAAAACTTTTTCAAATTCTACATAATAGTTTCCCACCAATTTATCTCCTTTTAATCCTGTTGATTGTGGCGTTTCTCCGTTTCCGAAACGTTGCCAAGCCAACATCGATTTACAAATGTGAATTCCACGATCGTTGATGATTTGTGTTTTGTATACTTTTTTTCCAGAAGCTTTGATAATTTCCGCAACACTATACCCTAATAAGTTGTTACGAATGTGTCCTAAATGTAACGGTTTATTGGTGTTTGGTGAAGAATATTCCACCATCACTGCGTTTTCGTCTGCTTTTGGTGTTTCGTGTCCGAACGTATCATTTTTTGTAATATTCGCGAAGAAATTTAGATAGAAAGAATCATCAATCACCAGGTTTAAAAAACCTTTGACCACATTGAAACTACTGATTTCAGCGACATGTTCCGTTAAATACGTTCCTAATTCTTCTCCCAATTGAGCAGGATTCATCTTTTTAACGCGTAACATCGGGAATGTCACAATAGTGATATCACCTTCAAAATCTTTTCTTGTAGCTTGAAATTCTACATTATCTAATGTAGTGTTGTATAAGGTTTCAAATGCTTCTTTGACTTTTACCGTTAAGACTTCTTGAATATTCATTACTCCTAAAATTTGAGGTGCAAAGATATCAATTCTTGATGATGTATGGCGAAAGTTGTTCTAGATAATTTAACGTGAGTTTATATTACTTAGGAAAAGAATATTTAAGTATATGTAGAATCTTTTAGTAACGCTCATTTTTGTCTTGACACAAAAACGAGCCAAAAAAGTCAAGACAATCTATAGGAAATTGCTGCGCAACATTCGCTCATGCGCTTCATGCTTAAAGCTTCGCTTTGCAATTCCGCTTTTCACTCATTATTTCTGAAGATCGTCATTTTGGCAAACATTCAATACTTGAAAAAAAGAAATCAACTTGACATAATTCCAAATTTATAAAGTCGAGAGATCTTCCAAGGTTTTATTGTCCAAAACAGCTAGCATGTTATCGCGAACTTCTAGCATGAGATGATGCAATCCGCATTTGGTTTCATCCACGCAATCATCACATTTTTCATAAAAATTTAAACTTACGCAAGGAAGCATCGCAATCGGCCCTTCTAAAATTCGAATCAATGAAGCTACTTTGATCTCACTTGGTGTTTTAATTAGATAGTATCCGCCACCTTTACCTTTTTTAGAACCCAAAAGACCATTGTTTTTTAATTGCAATAAAATTGCTTCTAAGAATTTTTTAGAGATATTTTCTTCCGTAGCAATTTCGGAGATTAACACAGGTAAGTTATTGCCTTTGCGTGCGATGTAAGTTAATGCTTTGAGCCCGTATTTTGTCTTTTTTGAAAGCATATGAATAAGTTTCAGATAGTGGTAACGTTTTCGAGGCATTCCAATCTAGCGTATAAAAATAAACGCTTGTTAGTTAAAAACAAAAGTATTCTTTGATTATCTACTATTTTTGATGCGTTTATTACTGAATCATGAGTTTTTTATCACTTTTTAAACAGGTTTATATCAAGATTAAAAAAATAAAATTTCCAAATTATCTATTTTCAGCGTTATACACATAACATTCTGATACTGTGTGGTTTTATTTTAGTATTTTAGCCGCCGATTGTATAAACTTTTACACATTACATTACATGAAAAAAATCATTTTTATATTGCTATTACTACCTGCTTTAGCAATGAGTCAGAAAATTAAGATCAAGAAAAATAAAATTCTTTTTGATAACAAAGAAGTTGCCATCCTAGAAGATGGAGACGAAAGAAACAAGTATACGTTTAAGTACTTATCGGGCGAAAAAGCGTTTGATGCAGCCTATAAAGCAATTTCAATTTCTGCCATTCAAGATCATCAGTATTTAGAGATGACTTCTGTAGATGGAAAGAAAACGGAGATTCCGTATGAAATTTTACAAACGTCCTTCAACTCAAAGAAAATTATCATTCGTTTGTTAAGCGAGAAGTATAATATGATTGACGCCAACGGAATTAATAAAGAAGGTGTTGCAGCCTTTTTTGCTGAAGAGCGCGAATCTATTAGTGAAAAATATCTACAAGCTGCCGCAGCTGCAAAGTTGGAAGCTGATAAACGTCAGCAAACTGTTGGTCGCTATAAGCCGTATGTAAAACCAAATGGAACTATTTCTTTTGGTGGTACGCAAGGAACAAATATTGTGGGTAAGGTATATTATTCGGCTTCCGAAAAAGCGTATGTGATTACGGATTTGGATGGAATTAGAGTGGCAACTGCGAAAGAATCTTCTAAAATGGGTTCAACAGCTGCCGTTGTAAAAACCTATACGGATGAAACTTTTGAATTTGACAAAGGTTCACAGACGATGTTTACCAATATTTTTTCAAGAAATTTTGGACAATTTTTTGTGGAAGAAATGGTAGGTCGTGGATACGTTTTTGGACGTCAAGCTAAAAAACATCAGAGTGATTTACATAAAGAGAAAGTGAAAATCGCCAAAGAGAATAGCGTGAATTTATATGGCGTTCCTGGAAGTGTTACGGATGACAAAGGCGTAAAATATACCGGAACTGTGTATGTTGTTTTTGAGAAATTAGAGCTTGAGCCTGGACAACAAGTTGCGGGTTTGCACGATATGAATTCGATTGACAATTACGGAAAATCAATCAGTATTCGGTATGAAAATGATAAAGGACGTACACGTATTAAGAAGTTTTCTGCGAAAGATGGAATTTCGTTTACAGCGATGGATGAAGGCGTAGAAAAAACTTTTTACGGAATGAAAACGAAAGGAAACGCTTTGAAGAAATTAACAAATGCTAGTAATTTCGGGTTTAACAATTCTTATTTTTACGAGAAGGTGTATGAAGAAAATGGCAATATGTTGTTGACCAAACCTGGAGAAGAAGGAACTTATGTTATTAAGGTGAAAGATGAAAAGGTTGGTTTTATGATTGACGATCGTAAGAATGATAAAATCTCAAACGCATTGGCAAAATATGTAAGCAAATGCAAGCAATTGGCAAGCGATTTAAAAGCGGGCGAGTTTGATGTGAAAAACGAGGAAAACTTAAAGCAAATTATTCAAGAGTACAACGATTGTGGAAAGTAGTTTTTTAAAGATTGAATTGTATAGAAAAAGCCTGAGATTATTGATATCTCAGGCTTTTTCATGTTTTTGTTTTGCACGCGTTACAAACGCGCGCCAGCCATTTTAGCATCAAATTGAGCTTTTACACTGAGCGGAGTCGAAGTGTGATTCGGAGTCTCATCATATTTGCGCAAAGCTTTATGTGACGTTGAATTTTTTGAGATTCCTGCCTACGCAGGAATTTATTGCTTCGGCAAGAAAACCTCTGCCATCATGCAACGTGCGCTTCCGCCGCCACAAGCTTCAATAGTATCTAACGAACTTGATACTATTTTGCAATGCTTTTCAATAGCTTGTACTTGACTTTTCGTTAAGGATTGATGCGCCGCATTACTCATGATTAAGAAAGGTTCATCGTTTGCTCCTTTTACTTGCAACATGTTTCCCGCAAAGTTGTTTACTTGCGCTTCGGTAATGACAATAATTTCTTTTCCATCTTCTTTGAGATGTTTCTTTACGTTTTCGCGTTCTTTTTTATCATCAATACATTCTAAACAGATGACAGCAAAGGTTTCCGCCAAACACATCATAACATTGGTATGATAAATGGCTTTGCGTTCTCCATTTACGGTTTGATTCGCCGTAAAGATTACTGGTGAGTATTCAAAATCTTCACAGAATTCTATGAATAATTCTTCGTCAGCTCGTGGCGATAATGCACAATACGCTTTTCTGTTCACTCGGTCTAAGAGTAGACTTCCCGTTCCTTCTAAGAAAAAACCATCTTCTTCAGCGGATGTATAATCAATAATATTTTCAATATGGTATCCTGCTTTTTCTAGCTCGTCTAATATATCTTCTCTACGTTCATGGCGGCGATTTTCAGCATACATTGGATACAATCCTACGTTTCCATTTTCGTGAAAAGAAATCCAGTTGTTAGGGAAAATTGAGTCTGGTGTATCTGGTTCTTTGGTATCTTGAATGACCACGACATTCACACCAATTGCTCTGAGTTTAGCTACATACGCATCAAATTCTTGTTGCGCTTTCGCTTGTACCGTTTCTGGCAATAAACCATCGAGCACTTTTTGGTAATAATTATTTACCGCCGTTTGTTCGTTCATACGAAATGCTACGGGACGAACCATGAGTATGGTGTTAGTAATTTGCTGCATAGTGTTTGTATTATTCTCTGATTAATGGCATGGTACTACAGCGTAGTAAGCCTTCTTGTTTGGCTATTTCGGAATAGTGTACTTTTTCTACGGTAAATCCTTGTGCTTCAAGCCAAGCATTTAAGCGCGTAAAATTTTGTTCAGAAATGACTACTTCTGGAGCTATAGAAAATATATTACTATTCATATTAAACATTTCTTCTTTGGTAATTTCGAAGATGTTTTTTTTTCCAAATAAATCAACTAACCATTGGTATTCTTCTTCTATTAGAAATCCGTTTTTGTGTAAGATTGCTTTGTCATTTCCAATCGGTTGAAAGCAACAATCTAAGTGCAGTGCATTTTCTTTAGGATCTGTATTTGATTTGCGAAGTTCAAATGATTTCACGGTTTTTTCAGGAAATAATTCTTGAATCGCAATGACTGCGTCGATATTCGTTCGTGCTGTAATGTAGTCTGAATAGTCTTCTCCTGAATAGGTTCCCACAAAAATATAATCGCCCCAAGGCATCACATCTCCACCTTCTACATGGACTTCTTCTGGTAAGGTAATAATATTTTCAGGATTGATTTGATCGATGACATGCTGAATGGCTTCTATTTCGCGTGCGCGATCGGGTAATATGTTTGATTTGATAAATTTATCTTCAATGACAAAAGCGATATCTCTGGAGAATATTTGATTGTAATCTTTGATCACTTTTGGGCGAAATACTTGAATGTTGTATTTTTCAAAAATGGCCGCAACGGCTTCCATTTCTGGAATCATATCTTTTTCTAATGGATACGTTCCTGCCAATACATGTTGTTTTGATTTGGGATCGTAACAGTCTTCTGCTTTCGGAATAGGTCCGCAACTTTCTGCTGTTCCTAGTACAACTGCCCGTAATTGAGAAGTTTCATCGTTTACGTGTAATGCTAACATATAATTCGGGTGTATAGTAAAAAAGCTTCATAGACTAGAATCCATGAAGCTTTTCAATGTTGTTGTATCTATTATCTATCAGAGATGTTTTTAAATTCTCTGTGATTTTCTCCCGTGTACACTTGACGTGGACGACCAATTGGTTCTTTGCGTAAGCGCATTTCTCTCCATTGTGCAATCCATCCTGGCAAACGTCCTAAGGCAAACATTACCGTAAACATTTCTGTTGGAATTTCCATCGCTCTGTAAATGATACCAGAGTAAAAATCTACGTTTGGATATAGTTTTCTGTCTACAAAGTATGCGTCTTCTAATGCTTCTTTTTCTAGTCCTTTTGCAATATCAAGAATTGAATCTTGAATACCTAAGTCTTCTAATACTTCATCAGCAGCTTTTTTGATAATCGTTGCTCTTGGATCAAAGTTTTTGTAAACTCTGTGCCCAAATCCCATCAAACGGAAAGGATCGCTTTTATCTTTTGCTTTCGCCATGTATTTTTTAGTGTCGCCATCATCTTCACGAATTCCTTCTAGCATTTCCAATACTGCTTGGTTTGCACCTCCGTGTAATGGCCCCCAAAGTGCAGAGATTCCGGCTGCAAGTGACGCAAATAATCCAGCGTGTGATGAACCTACCATACGCACCGTGGATGTGGAACAGTTTTGTTCGTGATCTGCGTGTAAAATTAATAATTTGTCTAGTGCGTTTACCACAATTGGGTTGAGCGTATATTCTTCATGTGGCTTTTTGAACATCATTTTTAATACATTTTCAACGTATCCTAATGATGAGTCGCCATAGTCTAATGGTAATCCTTGCTTTTTACGCATGGTCCATGCTACTAATACTGGAAATTTCCCAAGTATTTTTACAATTGCTTTGTACATATCTTCTTCCGAATCAACATTTACAGATGATGGATTGAAGGCAGTCAATGCGTTTGTTAAGGATGCCAACACGCCCATTGGATGTGCAGCTTTTGGAAAAGCATCTATTATTTTTTTGATATCATCATCTACAATAGATTGTGCTTTGATGTCTTTATGGAATTTTGCTAGTTGTTCAGAAGATGGTAATTCACCAAAAATTAATAGATATGCAACTTCTAGGAAATCAGCTTTTTCAGCTAAGTCTTCAATAGAGTATCCTCTGTAACGAAGTATCCCTTTTTCTCCATCTAAGAAAGTGATTGCACTTTCACAAGAACCTGTGTTTTTATACCCTGGATCAATTGTAATGACTCCACCAGTTGCACCTCTTAAACTCTTAATATCAATAGCTAATTCATCCTCAGTTCCTTTAATCACAGGAAACTCATATTTTTCACCATTGACTTCTAACGTAGCTGTATTCTCTGACATATATATCTTGAATTTTTATTTTTTTCTCTGGTTGCTAAATTACGAAATATGTCGCGATTTATGAAAAGACTTTACAAAGGATTTTACAATTAAGATATTGCTAAAATTTATAGTAAAAGAAAAGCGATTATTATGGAATTCACAATTGATGAAAAGATGTAATTATATGTTGACTTTTTACTCTTTTATGATTCTTTTGAGGTGGTTTTTAATAGGTAGAAACAATTATGTCATTTTAGTTATTCCATTAACGTTATTTCTTTAATTGTGTTTTCAACTAAAATTCTAAATGCTTTTATTGCTTTGGGCAACTTTTTAGTTTCAATTATATAATCATCAATTACTATGATTTTTTTTTGTGTTCCATCGAAGAGTTCAATGATAAGATGATCTTGATGTTTGTTTCCAAAGTTATTTCCATGGCGTTTCAGTTTTCCGCTCAACATTTTTTTAGGAACTTTAAAAAGCAGTTCTTTTGCAATTTCAAATTTTTCTTTTGATGCTATGCTTCCTCGAAATTTATATTTTTTTAGAAAAGCATATTTTTTATGCCATATTTCACTGTTGTCAATGAATAGTTGATTTTTTGTTAGTTTGTAAATGGAATAGTTAATAAGCCCGTAATCGTCATTGTAATAACGACCAAAAATGACATATTCTAAATCTTTTACATATCCTTTTTTTTTAAAAAACTGATTAATCCAAGACATTTTTATGCAGTATATTCTAATACCGTCGGCTGTGGCAAAAAGAGTTCAATTAAGAATACAAGACTGTCTCTTGAAATGATGGTTATTGAGATAAGAATAGTTGAGAGTAAAATCGCGACAGCTAAATTATTATTTTTCAATTCGGCTACTTCATCTACATGTTTTGTTAGTGATTTTGCCAACATGAACGAACTGAAGTGAATTAATCCTGCCAACAAGAATCCTATGAATAGTGATAGTGACGAATATTTTAAGATTTCCACAAATAGATTTTCTTTTGCGTGAATTTTTAACATTTCTATCGCGCTAATGATCGACGGAATAATTCCACTTAATAGATATCCTGTACTAAAGATAATTCCTGAAAAGAAAATGCTTAGTGCCAAATTGGAATCGTTTAGGTTTTCTTCTTTTAGCTTAAAAATTCTGATTAATATTTTATACGAGATAAAAAATATAATAATGGCAAGTACTATTGACAATACCATTTGACTTAATGCTAGATAAAATAAATCTGTTCTCATAAGATTGTTTTTTTAGTTGACCAATACAAAATCCCAATAGCTTAGGGTTGATACATCTTTTGGCAAATAGCCAATGGGACATCCTTTTGCAGTCGTTTCTACGAAATAATATTTTTTACGGTTGTATGTTTTGTATTTTCCTCTTGCGGGCACGTTAATTCCTAATACCGAATGCTTGTATTCGTCACTATTTAAGATGGCAACATCATAATTGAATTTCGATAAGAGTACAAATAGTAACACTGTACGCGAATCGCAATCGCCTTTGAGGTTTGCTCCAAATTCTGCTGGCGCAAAAATTCCAAGTCGCACATTTCCAACACACGGATAATCTTCATTTCCGTTACACGGCGTAGATTTGATGTAATTGTATTGTATATCTTGAATGCTTGTAATGATGAATTCGGCAAACTTTCTTCTACTCATTTTTTTGTCTTGCTGAATTTTACTGAACGACGTATAAAGGTGTTCTAACAATGGCTTGTCATGATCTGCCATGTGTTTGTAAAATTTTCCCCAAGTAAAATCTCTTGTATAGGTATATCCTTCTCGATTGGTCTTTGATTTTTTGACGTTCTTCTCAGCAATTTTAAAGTCCATTCGATGCCAATCGCCCTCAAAATCTTTCCAATATTGTTTGTTGATGATGTATCTAATCACTTCGTCGCCTTCGGTCGTGGTTACAATTTCGGTTTTAGTTTCCTCTTTCTTTGGAACATCTGAATCATCAATATCATATCCAGCATTTTTTACCAAAATCGTCATGATCACAGAGAACAGCAAAAACACTGCAACCGTTCGCATGAAATCGAAGAATATGTTTTTGAATGCATCTTTGTTGGAGAGTGAATTTTGTCCCACTTTTTTCCAAAGGTATCTCAACACAAAGAAACCACTGACGGCGACCACCAAAAGTGACATGCCTTCAATTTTGACTTCGGCTGCTAAAAAGAATAAGATGACAAATAAAAAACCTGTAGCTATCAATGCCAAACACCCCGAAAAGAGTCGTTGAAAGGCAACTATGCAACCATGTGGTTTTTTTTGATTTGTCATGGTTTAAAGATACTATCTTTTTTGAATTTTAAAAATACGATGAATTGCTGATTTTTTTAGGCGCTTTGTTCGTTTGTTGATTTATTAGTTTGTTGGTGGCTATGTAAACATTCAAAAAGAAATTTTATCCAATTTTAAAGTACTGAATTTCAATACACTGATTACGGTTTAACCATAATCAATGTGTTTTATTTTTTTATAACTTACTATAAATCAATATATTTTACATTATGAAAAAAAAGAATTTAAAAAGTTTATCCCTGCGTAAACAATCCGTTAGTAATTTGAATGCCGTAAATGGTGGAACTGATATTATAGAAACAATTGTAGATGTTGTCACTACACTTACTAAAATCACACGTGAGTTTTCCTATTGCCCACATGTAACTTGTGGCTGTCCGGACCCGACAATACCAGCATTTACTGAAGGTATATTAACGTGTAGAGCGACTGCTTGTGAAGAATTAACATGTCAAACTTGCGCATAAATACATAAAAACCGCTTACGAATTCGTAAGCGGTTTATTGATTTATAGAAATTTGTATAACTTTATTTTATTTTAAAAGCTTTTTCTTGTGGATAATATGCCACTTCGCCTAATTCTTCTTCTATACGAAGTAATTGGTTGTATTTTGCCATTCTGTCTGAACGTGAAGCCGAACCCGTTTTGATTTGCCCTGTGTTTAACGCAACTGCTAAATCGGCAATGGTATTGTCTTCTGTTTCTCCGGATCTGTGTGACATCACGGAAGTGTAACCCGCATTGTGCGCCATGTTTACCGCAGCAATTGTTTCTGTCAAGGTTCCAATTTGGTTTACTTTGATTAAGATAGAGTTTGCAGTGTTGTTTTCAATTCCTCTTGATAAACGTTCCACATTCGTTACAAATAAATCGTCTCCAACTAATTGTACTTTGTCTCCAACAATTTCAGTTAGGTATTTCCAACCTTCCCAATCGTTTTCGTCCATTCCATCTTCAATAGAGATAATTGGATAGTTCGCTGCTAATTCCGCTAGGTAATCTGCTTGTTCTTTTGATGTTCTTACTTTTCCAGTTTCTCCTTCAAATTTTGAGTAATCGTATTTTCCATTTACATAGAATTCTGCCGCAGCACAATCCAAGGCAATCATAATTTCATCTCCAAGTTTATACCCTGCATTTGCAACCGCTAAAGAAATTGTGTCTAATGCATCTTCTGTTCCGTCTAATGTTGGTGCAAATCCACCTTCATCACCAACCGCGGTACTTAAACCTCTGTCGTGTAATACTTTTTTCAAGTGGTGAAAGATTTCTGTTCCCATTTGCATGGCTTGTGTAAAGTTTTTAGCTTTTACAGGCATGACCATGAATTCTTGAAATGCGATTGGCGCATCCGAGTGCGAACCACCATTGATAATATTCATCATAGGTACCGGAAGTGTGTTTGCAGAAACACCACCTACATACCTGTATAATGGCATTCCTAATTCGTTTGCAGCCGCTTTTGCAGCCGCTAATGACACTCCTAATATTGCGTTTGCTCCTAAGTTTCCTTTGTTTGGCGTTCCATCTAAATCGATCATGGTTTTATCGATTTGATTTTGCTCAAATACAGAAATTCCCATTAATGCTTCCGCGATGGCCGTATTTACATTATTTACAGCTTTGCTAACGCCTTTTCCCATGTAAGCGCTTCCGCCATCTCTTAATTCAACAGCTTCATGTTCTCCTGTGGATGCTCCCGAAGGAACAGCAGCTCTTCCCAATATTCCATTTTCTGTTACTACATCTACTTCAACAGTTGGGTTTCCTCTTGAGTCTAATATTTGTCTTGCGTGAATGTTAATGATTCTGCTCATTTTTGTTTTTTCTTTTATTTTTTCTAAGCTAATTTACGAAACTATCTCCAGTTTTATAAGGCTTGACATTCCTTTTACGGATATGTCAGCAATGTGCTATTTTTGGCTCTTTTTATAAAACGCGAAAACGTTTTCTACTGAATATTGTGTAACTATTTTTTACTGAATAGCACAATATTTTCTGTTGATTTGAATGCGTACGATAACGGCTTGTTCATAAATGACTTGCTGGCATCGTAATTTACAAGCGCAGCTGTGTTTGGAACTTGTAGTTTCCATGCAAGCGAATTTGTCAAATTCCCAGGAATAATCATGGCAACTTGACCGTATTTTTCAGACATATCAATTGCAATGGTGGCGTTTCCATTGTTTGCGGCTGCTTGTGCTTTTACTAATACTTCTTGATTGCTTGCTTTTCCAAGTTTTGTCCAATTATCAGATTTTTTTATGATGGATTGAATGCTATCATACACAACATATTCACCACTTGCATTTTTAAAATCAGTGATGTTATAGAATTCAGCAATCATTTTTGTACTATTGTTTCTACAATCATTTCTGTTTGTTGAGTTTTGTTTACAGTTTTTGAAATAGGCAATTGTAGTTGACAATAGTTGTTCTTTGTCAGAAGTCATTTCCGCTTTTTTTACAGCCGTCACAGACCACTTTTTATCCGTCGTTTTTTCTGTTGAAATTGTTTTTGTGGTCGGTGAAGATTTTGTTTCTTCTTTACAAGAAACTACAAATACAAACACGACGAGTAGCATGATGATTCTGTACATTTTTTTATTTTTATTTTAGGTTGTTCTAATAATCATTTAAACCAAACTATATCATTTGAATTATATAGTTTGGTTTAAAGAATACTAACTATTAAACAGTTTGCGTTTTTTGAATATTCGCGATGAATTCATCAAATAAATATTCTCCGTCGTGCGGGCCAGGACTTGCTTCTGGATGGTATTGTACCGAGAAACAGTTTTTATCTTTTACACGAATTCCAGCCACTGTGTCATCGTTTAAATGTATGTGAGTGATTTCTACATTTGCATTTGCTTCCGTTTCTTCTCTGTTGATAGCAAAACCGTGATTTTGTGACGTGATTTCACCTTTTCCTGTCAACATATTTTTTACTGGATGATTGATTCCACGATGTCCGTTGTGCATTTTATATGTTGAAATTCCGTTTGCCAATGCAATTACTTGATGTCCTAAACAGATTCCAAATAATGGCAAGTCGCGCTTAATCACTTCTTTTGCAAGTGTGATTGCTTCACTTAGCGGTTCTGGATCTCCGGGTCCGTTAGATAAGAAGTATCCATCTGGATTCCATGCGCTCATTTCTTCAAATGTTGTGTTGTATGGGAATACTTTGATACACGCATCACGTTTTGCAAGATTTCGTAGAATGTTCTTTTTTACTCCAATGTCTAAGGCTGCAATTTTATGTGTTGCATTTTCATCTCCAAAGATGTATGGTTCTTTGGTAGATACTTTAGAAGCCAGTTCTAATCCTGCCATGCTTGGCACTTCTGCAAGTTTTGCTTTGAGTTCATCAAGTTTGTCAACTTCCGTAGATATGACAGCATTCATTGCGCCATTATCTCTAATGTAGCTTACTAATGCACGCGTATCCACATCTGATATGGCAAATAAATTATTGTTATCTAAGAATTCTTTTAGGGAACTATCCGCTGCTATTCTAGAGTAATCGTAACTGAAGTTTTTACAAATTAAACCAGCAATTTTAACACCGTCAGATTCCATTTCGGCAGTAGTTGTTCCATAGTTTCCAATGTGAACATTAGCAGTGACCATTAATTGTCCATAATACGAAGGATCTGTAAAAATTTCTTGGTATCCTGTCATTCCCGTATTGAAACAGACTTCTCCATACGCTGTTCCGGGTTGACCGATTGCTTTTCCGTAAAAGATAGTTCCATCTTCAAGAAGTAATAATGCCTTTTGTCGAGTTTGGTATTTCATATCAGATATACAATTTAGTTGTGTTTATGAATAAATTAGTTGTGTTTTATTTTTACAATGGTATTGTTATGTACTTTTCCTGCAATTTCGTAACCTAAAGAAAGTATGTTTTCTTTGAACCAATCATTTGCTAAAATATCGTTGTGTGATAGTATTTCGAGAATTAGTATAGGCTTGCACCTTTTGATGATGTTGATCGCTCCTTTGAGCGCAGGGATTTCAAAACCTTCCAAATCTAGTTGTATTATGGAGATATTTCTGTCTTCAGGGATCATACTGTCTAAGGTTTCAATGGTAATCGGTACAAATTTACCTTTTTTCGAATCAATTATTCTACTCGCGCCACCTAAATGCCTTCCATCTTCGGTTTCAATTTGCAATTGAACTTGTGCTTTTTCTGCGCCCAAACCAACTTGAAAGAGGTGTACATTCTTTAGGTTATTGATGAGAATCGTAATTTCAGCACATCTGTAATACTCTGGGCTTGGTTCAAAGGTCCACACTTGTGCTTTGCTTGTGATATTTTTTGCGATTCCTGGAAGAAAGTCTCCAAAGTATGCACCAGCTTGTATGATATCGCCAGTTCCGTAGTTATCAATAATGTATTGAATGGTAGCTGGTTCGTATACATTTCCTTTTAGTATTTCTTGCACTACTGATTCTTGTTGTGCAGCAAAAGGTGTGCAATATCCGCCATATTTGTTGTAAGCAATGGTACAGTTTAGTATAAATTCATCCTGAGTTAAAGAAGTAGTATACGTAGGTTTTTTAACGTGAGCCGTTTGAAGAATTTCTCTTTTGATAAACTTTTTTAGGCTTTTAGGAATTAATGATTTTATGGCGTTGATCATTTTTTCAGTGGAATTGGTTCAACTTACAATTATAAGTTTGCCTTTTGAGACTAGATAGAATTGAGTTTCTCGTATATAAAAAAAAGGATAAACTTAAAAAAAGTTTATCCTTTATATGTAATGAATTGATTCTCATCTATTCTTCTTCGTTTGAAGCTTGTGGAGTTTCTACTACTGGTGCAGTTTTGCTTCCGCCACCTCTTCTACTACGTCTAGTTGTTTTCGCTTTCTTCTCAGTAGTGTACGTTTCGTTGTAATCTACTAATTCGATTAATGCCATTTGCGCATTATCACCAAGACGATTTCCTAGCTTTATGATTCGTGTGTATCCACCTGGTCTGTCAGCTACTTTTACAGCTACGTCTCTGAATAATTCAGTTACCGCATATTTGTCTCTTAGTTTACTAAATACTAAACGACGATTGTGTGTCGTATCTTCTTTACTTTTAGTCACTAAGGGTTCAAAAAATAGCTTTAGCGCTTTTGCTTTTGCTACTGTTGTGTTAATACGTTTGTGCTCAATTAATGAACAAGCCATATTAGCTAACATTGCTTTTCTGTGCGCTGTTTTTCTACCTAGGTTGTTTCCTTTTTTTCCGTGTCTCATGACATTTGTTTTTTACCTTTATCTTGCTACAACTTGTTTAAGGAGCAAAATATAAAGGAATTAATCTTTATCTAATTTGTATTTTGATAAGTCCATTCCGAAACTTAATCCTTTAACGTTTACTAGTTCTTCTAGTTCTGTTAATGATTTTTTACCGAAGTTTCTGAATTTCATTAAATCATTTTTGTTGTAAGATACTAAGTCTCCTAGGGTATCTACTTCTGCAGCTTTTAAACAGTTTAATGCTCTTACAGAAAGGTCCATGTCTACTAATTTTGTTTTTAGTAGTTGACGCATGTGTAATGATTCTTCATCATACGTTTCTGTTTGTGCAATTTCATCCGCTTCTAAAGTGATACGCTCATCAGAGAATAACATGAAGTGGTGAATTAATGTTTTAGCAGCTTCAGTTAGCGCTTCTTTAGGATGTATAGATCCGTCAGTGATGATTTCGAAAACTAATTTTTCATAATCAGTTTTTTGTTCAACACGAAAGTTTTCTATGCTATATTTTACATTCTTTACAGGTGTGTAAATAGAATCTGTAAAAATTGTTCCTAATGGAGCGTTTGATTTTTTGTTTTCTTCAGCTGGAACATACCCTCTACCTTTTTCGATAGTAATTTCCATGTTTAAGTTCACACTAGCATCCATATTACAGATAACTAAGTCTGGATTTAACACTTGAAAACCTGAGATGAATTTTTGAAAATCACCAGCAGTAAGTTGTTCTTTACCTGAAACAGAAATAGATACAGATTCGTTATCAATATCGTCTATTTGTCTTTTGAAACGTACTTGTTTCAAGTTTAAAATAATTTCTGTTACATCTTCTACAACACCAGAAATCGTTGAAAATTCGTGATCTACTTTGTCTATTCGTACAGAAGTAATCGCAAAACCTTCCAATGATGATAGAAGTACTCTTCTTAATGCGTTCCCGATAGTTAGCCCATAACCAGGTTCTAAAGGACGAAATTCAAATTTGCCATCGAACTCAGATGAGTCAATCATGATAACTTTATCGGGCTTTTGGAAGTTTAATAATGCCATATTAAGAATACTTTCTGATTAATTATTATTTAGAATATAATTCTACGATTAATTGCTCTTTGATATTTTCAGGAATCTGAAGTCTTTGTGGAACTGATACATATGTACCTTCCATTTTTTCTCCATTCCATGTGATCCACTCATATACGTGGTTAGCGTTAGCTAAAGATCTTTCAATTACATCAAGAGATTTAGATTTTTCTCTTACCCCAACTACATCACCTGCTTGAAGGCTGTATGAAGGAATATTTACTTTTTCTCCATTTACAGTAATATGACGGTGAGACACTAATTGTCTTGCTCCGCTTCTTGTTGGTGCTATTCCCATTCTGTAAACTACGTTGTCTAAACGAGATTCACATAATTGTAATAATACTTCACCCGTAATTCCTTTACTTCTGTTTGATTTTTCAAACAAGTTTCTGAACTGACGCTCAAGAATTCCGTAGGTGTATTTTGCTTTTTGCTTTTCCATCAACTGGATTGCGTATTCAGATTTTTTTCCTCTACGTCTGTTGTTTCCATGTTGACCTGGAGGATAATTTCTTTTTTCAAAAGATTTATCTTCTCCAAAAATTGCTTCTCCGAATTTACGGGCAATTTTAGTTTTAGGACCAGTATATCTTGCCATTTCTAATAGTTATTTATGAGAGTGATTATGAATTAAGGCTTTCTCCTTCGACAATCGTTAATCTCTCAATGAAAATTAATTTAATTATACTCTTCTTCTTTTTGGAGGTCTACATCCGTTGTGTGGTAATGGAGTAACGTCGATAATTTCAGTTACTTCAATTCCTGCATTATGGATGGTTCTGATAGCAGATTCTCTACCGTTTCCTGGACCTTTTACGTATACTTTAACTTTACGTAATCCTGCTTCATGGGCAACTTTAGATGCCTCTTCCGCTGCAGTTTGTGCAGCATAAGGAGTGTTCTTTTTAGAACCTCTAAAGCCCATTTTACCAGCAGATGACCAAGAAATGACATCTCCTTTTTTGTTTGTAAGTGATATGATGATGTTGTTGAAAGATGCTGTTACGTGTGCAGCTCCAACTGACTCAACTATTACTTTACGTTTTTTTGTACTCTTGCTAGACTTTGCCATACTACAAAATATTATTTAGTTGCTTTTTTCTTGTTAGCAACAGTTTTTCTTCTACCTTTTCTTGTTCTAGAGTTATTCTTAGTTCGTTGACCTCTTAATGGAAGTCCAGATCTATGACGAATTCCTCTATAACATCCGATATCCATTAAACGTTTGATGTTTAACTGAACTTCAGTACGTAATTCACCTTCAATTTTAAAAGTACCAACTGCTTCACGAATTCTTCCGATTTCATCATCAGTCCAATCTGAAACTTTAGTATCTTCACTAACTTTTGCTGTAGCTAAAACTTCTTTAGCTCTACTTCTACCGACTCCAAAGATGTATGTTAATGCGATAACTCCTCTCTTGTTCTTTGGAATGTCTACTCCTGCGATTCTTGCCATAACTATCCTTGTCTTTGTTTAAATCTAGGATTCTTTTTATTGATTACGTATAATCTCCCCTTACGACGCACAATTTTGCACTCGGGACTTCTCTTTTTTATTGATGCTCTTACTTTCATGATTTTTAGTATCTATAAGTAATTCTTGCTTTTGTTAAATCGTACGGGCTCATTTCTAACTTCACTTTATCACCAGGTAATAATTTGATATAATGCATACGCATTTTGCCTGAAATGTGAGCCGTTACTATATGTTCATTTTCTAATTCTACACGGAACATAGCATTTGATAATGCTTCTATAATTGTTCCATCTTGTTCTATTGCAGCTTGTTTAGCCATAATTATGCAACTACTTTACGGTTTTTACCAGTTTTCATTAAACCATCATAATGTCTGTTCAACAAGTATGAGTTTATTTGTTGCATAGTATCTATGGCAACTCCTACCATAATTAGCAACGATGTTCCTCCGAAGAATAATGCCCAACCTTGTTGAATTCCCATGATATTACCGACAACTGCAGGGAATACTGCGATCAATGCTAAAAAGATTGATCCTGGTAAGGTTATTTGAGACATTATTTTATCTAGGTATTCTCCAGTTTCTCCGCCTGGGCGAATTCCCGGAATAAATCCTCCGCTTCTTTTTAAATCGTCAGCCATCTTGTTAGTTGGTACTGTGATTGCTGTGTAAAAATATGTAAATATGATAATTAAGAATGCAAACAACACATTATACCATAATCCAAATACATTTTGAAAATTAGCTGCCATCCATTGTCCAACAGACGATTCAGTTCCAAGTCCTTGTGCTATTGCTGTTGGTACAAACATTAATGCTTGCGCAAAAATGATTGGCATTACACCAGAGGCATTTAGTTTTAATGGAATAAATTGTCTTGCTCCAAAAACATTTTTTTCATATCCACCAGTTGCTGTTCTTCTAGCATATTGTACTGGTATTTGGCGAACTGCCATTACCAACATGACACTTGCCAAAATAATGGCTAACCATATTACAATTTCTATAAGAATCAACATTGGTTTCCCTGAATTAGAAACAAATTCTTGTGCAAACGCTACTGGCATTTGAGCAATAATTCCTACCATAATTAATAATGAGATCCCATTACCAATTCCTTTGTCTGTAATTTTTTCTCCTAACCACATTGCAAATATTGTTCCTGTGACAAGAATGATTACGGAAGGAATAATGAAATCTAATCCTTTTCCTATGGTGAAAGCTTCAGGTGGAACTCCTAGTTGTCCTAATCCCCATAAGTAGAAAGGTGCTTGCACCAAACAAATAAGGATAGTTAACCATCTAGTGATTTGAGTGATTTTTTTACGACCACTTTCTCCTTCTTTTTGAAGTTTTTGTAGGTAAGGAATAGCGATTCCCATCAACTGAACTACAATAGAAGCAGATATATATGGCATAATTCCTAATGCAAATACAGAAGCCTTAGCGAAAGCTCCTCCAGTAAACATGTTTAATAGACCACCAAGTCCATCTTCAAAATTACCGGCAAACGCATCGCCAAGTTTAGTATAGTCCATACCTGGAAGACTGACTTGCGCACCAAAACGATACACTAATAAGAGTCCTAATGTTATTAGAACCTTATTTTTTAGTTCCTCAATTCCCCAAATATTTTTTATTGTGTCAATAAAATTTTTCATGCTTCTATGTAGAAATTATAAAGTTACTGCTTCTCCTCCTGCTGCTTCAATAGCTGCTTTAGCTGAAGCTGTGAACTTGTGCGCTGTAACCTTTAATTTTGATTTAAGTTCACCTCTTCCAAGGATTTTTACCAAATCGTTTTTTCTAGCTACTCTATTAGCTACTAATACTTGTAAATCAACAGTATCGGTGATTTTACCTTCTTCGACTAATTCCTGTAATCTATCAAGATTTACACCTTGATATTCTTTACGATTGATGTTTGTAAAACCAAACTTAGGAACACGTCTTTGCAGAGGCATTTGACCACCTTCAAATCCAATTTTCTTTGAATAACCCGAGCGAGATTTAGCTCCTTTGTGACCTCTTGTTGAAGTACCACCTTTTCCTGAACCTTGACCTCTACCTACTCTTTTGTTATTACTTTGAACTGAACCTTCAGCTGGTTTTAAGTTACTTAAATCCATAACTAGTTGTTATTTTTAAGCTTCTTCGACAGAAACTAAATGTTTAACTTTATTTACCATTCCAAGGATGTTTGGTGTAGCTTCGTGTTCTACAACCTGACCGATCTTTTTAAGACCAAGCGCTTCTAGTGTTCTCTTTTGATTTTGAGGACGACTAATTATGCTTCTTACTTGTGTTACTTTGATTTTTGCCATTTTATCCTTGATTTATCCTTTAAATACTTTTTCTAAAGAAATTCCTCTTTGTCTTGCAACAACACCAGCATCTCTTAATTGTAATAAAGCATCAAATGTTGCTTTTACTACGTTGTGAGGGTTTGATGATCCTTGAGACTTAGATAGTACGTTGTGAACTCCGACAGCTTCTAATACTGCACGTACAGCTCCACCTGCAATAACTCCCGTACCGGAAGATGCTGGTTGAATATATACTCTTGCTCCACCGTATTTACCTTTTTGTTCGTGTGGTAATGTTCCTTTTTGTAAAGGTATACGCACTAAGTTTTTCTTAGCATCTTCAATCCCTTTTGCGATTGCTGTAGCAACGTCTTTAGACTTTCCTAAACCGTGTCCTACAACACCGTTTTCGTCTCCGACTACTACGATAGCTGAGAAACCAAAAGCTCTACCACCTTTAGTTACTTTAGTTACACGTTGTACTCCTACCAAACGATCTTTTAATTCTAGTCCACTTGGCTTTACTAATTCTGCGTTTTTGTATTTCTGATACATAGTTTCTTAGAATTTAAGTCCTCCTTCTCTAGCACCTTCTGCTAATGATTTTACTCTTCCGTGGTATAAATATCCACCGCGATCAAAAGCGATTGTTTCAATCCCAGCTTTTAAGGCTTTTTCAGCGATTGACTTCCCTACTAAGGCAGCCACTTCTGATTTTGTTCCTTCTGCTTTGATATCTTTATCTCTTGATGATGCTGCAGCAATTGTTTTACCGTCTACATCATTAATGATCTGAGCATAAATTTCTTTATTACTTCTAAAAACAGATAATCTTGGTCTAGCTTCTGTACCGCCAACGATTTTTCTAATTCTGTTTTTGATTCTCTGTCTTCTTTCAGTCTTTGATAATCCCATAATTAATTATTAAGCTGATTTACCTGCTTTTCTTCTTAATACTTCTCCAACGAATTTAACTCCTTTTCCTTTGTAAGGTTCTGGTCTACGGAACGCACGGATTTTAGCCGCTACTTGTCCTACCAATTGCTTGTCGAAAGAAGTTAATTTTATAACTGGGTTTTTTCCTTTTTCAGATACTGTTTCAACGATCACCTCTGGAGCTAAGTCGATAACAATATTGTGAGAAAATCCTAGAGCTAATTCTAGTCTTTGTCCTTGATTACTTGCTCTGTAACCTACTCCAACTAGTTCTAATTCTTTTGTAAACCCTTTAGAGACACCTTCAACCATGTTGTTAAGTAATGCTCTATATAGACCGTGTTTTGCTCTATGATCTTTGCTTTCAGATGGACGTTCTAGTACTAATTGACCATCTTCTTGTTTCACAGTAATACTGTCAACTTGTTGTGTCAATTCTCCTAGTTTACCTTTTACGGTTACGAGACCTTCTTTTATATCTACAGTAACTCCTGCTGGAATACTTACTGGGTTTTTACCTATTCTTGACATTTCCGTTAGTCTTTTTAATTAGTAAACGTAACATAAAACTTCTCCACCAACATTTTCACGTTGAGCTTGCTTTCCTGTCATTACTCCGTGAGAAGTAGATACAATTGCAACACCTAAACCGTTTAATACTCTTGGAAGTTCGTTAGCTCCAGCATACTTACGTAAACCTGGCGTACTGATTCTTTGAATTTTCTTGATTACAGGCTCTTTCGTCATCTTATCGTATTTTAAAGCGATTTTGATGCTTCCTTGAACTTTTGAATCTTCAAACTTGTAGCTTAAGATATATCCTTGATCAAATAAGATCTTGGTAATTTCTTTCTTAAGTTTCGAAGCTGGAATTTCCACTACTCTGTGTCCTGCACTGCTAGCGTTTCTAACTCTAGTTAAATAATCCGCGATTGGATCTGTATACATATTTATTTATTTGCGGTTTTGGTTTTCAATACGAGTATTGAACCTGAAACCAGTTTATAATTTTACCAACTTGCCTTTTTAACTCCAGGAATTAATCCTTTGTTAGCCATTTCTCTAAACATTACACGAGAAACACCAAATTGACGCATATATCCTTTTGGTCTTCCTGTAAGTTTGCAACGATTGTGCATACGAACTGGAGAGGCATTTTTAGGTAGCTTTTGTAATCCTTCGAAATCTCCAGCTTCTTTCAAAGCTTTTCTTTTCTCAGCATATTTAGCAACCGTTTTTGCTCTTTTCACCTCGCGGGCTTTCATTGATTCTTTAGCCATAATTAATTCTTTTTAAAAGGTAATCCTAGTTCAGTTAATAATGATTTAGCTTCTTTGTCAGTTGCCGCAGAAGTTACAAATGTGATATCCATTCCAGCAATTCTATTTACCTTATCGATATCTATTTCTGGAAAAATAATTTGCTCAGTAACTCCTAAGTTATAATTACCTCTTCCATCAAAACCATTTGCTTTGATTCCACCAAAATCTCTTACACGTGGTAAGGCTGAAGTAGTTAATCTATCAAGGAACTCGTACATCTTTTCTCCTCTTAACGTAACTTTTACACCAATTGGCATTCCTTTACGTAATTTGAAAGTTGCAACATCCTTTTTAGATATTGTAGGAATAGCTTTTTGTCCTGTAATTTTCTCAAACTCTTCAATAGCGTGATCAATTAATTTCTTGTCAGCTACTGCACCACCAACACCTCTACTTAAAACAATTTTTTCAAGTTTTGGCACTTGCATTACGTTATTGTAACTGAATTCTTCTGTAAGAGCTTGGATAACTCTATCCTTGTACTCTTGTTTTAATCTTGGAATATAAGCCATAACTATAATACTTCATTAGATTTCTTAGAAAACCTTACTTTCTTATCACCTTCCATTCGGTAACCTACTCTTGTTGTTTCTCCTTTTGAAGTCAACAAAGATAAGTTAGATATTTGGATTGGTGCTTCCTTTTTAACGATTCCACCTTGAGGATTTTGTGCACTAGGCTTTTGATGCTTAGATACCATATTTATTCCTTCAACAATCGCTTTGTTTTTTTCACGAAGTATAGTTAGCACTTTACCTTCAGATCCTTTATGATCTCCAGCAATTACTTTTACTACATCTCCTGATTTTATCTTTAGTTTTGTCATCTTAAACAATGTATTAAAGCACCTCAGGTGCTAATGATACAATTTTCATGAATTGCTTATCACGAAGTTCTCTGGCAACCGGTCCGAAAACACGAGTTCCTCTCATTTCCCCTGTTGGGTTTAAAAGAACACATGCGTTATCATCGAATCTTATGTAAGATCCATCAGGTCTTCTTACTTCTTTCTTAGTACGTACAACAACTGCTGTAGAAACTTGTCCTTTCTTAACACTACCGTTAGGAGTTGCATCTTTTACAGATACAACGATTTTGTCTCCTACAGAAGCGTATCTTCTTTTTGTTCCACCTAGAACACGAATAGTTAAAACTTCTTTAGCTCCCGTGTTATCTGCTACTTTTAATCTTGATTCTTGTTGTACCATAATTACTTAGCTCTTTCAATGATTTCAACTAATCTCCAACATTTGGTTTTACTCAATGGACGTGTTTCCATTATTTTTACTGTATCACCAATGTTACAATCGTTCTTTTCGTCGTGTGCAACATATTTCTTTGTTTTTAACACGAACTTACCGTACATAGCATGTTTTACACGTTTAACTTCAGAAACCACAATTGATTTCGTCATTTTATTACTTGTAACAACACCTATTCTCTCTTTTCTTAAATTTCTTTTTTCCATCTGTCAGTAGAATTCAATTTATTGCAATTCTCTTTTAGTTAGTTCAGTAGCTATCCTAGCAACTGTTCTTCTCGCAAATCGCAACTGAATTGGATTTTCTAGAGGAGAAATAGCGTTTGCAAATTTTAAATCTGCATAGCTTTTTTTAGACTCCGTTAATTTCTCTTGTAACTCAGCTACAGATAAATCTTTAATTTCTGATTGTTTCATAACTTATAAAAATTAAGCCTCGAAATCTCGAGCTACAATAAACTTAGTTTTAACTGGTAATTTTTGAGCAGCTAAGCGCAATGCTTCTTTGGCTACTTCCATAGGAACGCCACCTACTTCAAAAATAATTCTTCCAGGTTTCACAACAGCTGCCCAATATTCTGGAGCACCTTTACCTTTACCCATACGTACTTCAAGCGGCTTCTTTGTAATTGGCTTGTCTGGGAAAATCTTAATCCATAATTGACCTTCTCTTTTCATGAAACGAGTTGCCGCAACACGGGCTGCTTCAATTTGACGAGATGTCAAAAAATCTGAATCTAATGATTTAATACCAAACATACCGTTAGAAAGTAAGTGACCTCTACCAGAGTTCCCTTTCATACGCCCTTTCTGTACTTTACGATATTTTGTTCTTTTTGGCTGTAACATTTTTCTTTTACTTTAAAAAATTACTTTCTACGACGAGGTTTTCCTTTAGCAGGCGAATTACTAGTTCCAACTTTTCCTGATTGCTTTTTAGCCATCCCTACTAATGGAGATAATTCTCTTTTTCCGTAAACCTCACCTTTCATGATCCACACTTTAACTCCCAATCTACCGTAAGTAGTATGAGCTTCGTGAAGTGTATAATCGATGTCTGCTCTGAAAGTTGATAAAGGAATACGACCATCTTTGTAAGATTCTGATCGTGCCATTTCTGCTCCGTTTAAACGTCCAGAAATTTGCACTTTAATACCTTCTGCGTTCATTCGCATTGCAGCAGCGATAGCCATTTTGATTGCTCTTCTGTACGAAATTCTGTTTTCGATTTGACGAGCAATACTAGCTGCAACTAGATTAGCATCCAGTTCAGGTCTTTTAATTTCAAAGATATTGATCTGCACTTCTTTACCAGTAATCTTCTTAAGCTCTTCTTTCAACTTGTCTACCTCTTGACCACCTTTACCAATAATGATACC
>CAYGPQ010000050.1:0-18838 GCA_964351775.1 uncultured Kordia sp.
AATGAATTATTTATCTTCGATAAATAAAAGATGCCCATGCTGGGCACACACAATGTATATAGCAAATAGGGCGATTAGTTCTAAATTCGAAACTAATCACTTTTTTGCAACGTCACCATTTTTTGTTTTAGCTTTTAATAATGTAAATTGTAAAACCATAAAACCATAAAAACAAAAAAGGGCTTGTGATTAAACCTAATGGAAAATGCTTCTTTCTGCCCTACTTGCCATATACGAAACCGTTCTACACAATTTAAGACGAAATGCAAGAATGCCCAAAATGTAGTTCCAAAAGCATAGTTATTGAAAGACATTACAATCATTGGAATGTTTATGAATGCGTGAATTGTAAATATTGGACTTATTGGCACTCGGATGAATGCTGTAAAAAAAATGACGAGATTATTATGATTGACCACAAACCAAGTGGACATATTGCGCTTTATTACCAATGTTTGAATTGTGGAAGCTCGCCAAATCGGAACAAACCGTTGAGTACGAAAAAATATGGAGAAAAAATTCGTTCGGAATTTAGCAACTCTCGTTTTTTGGAATTTAAAGAAAATAAAGAACGTGAAAGAAAAGAATTAGCTGAACAAAAATCTGGATATAATTTACGCAATTCAAAACGCTTTAAATATCACGAATATCTGACAAGCGAAAAATGGAAAGAAATAAGAGAAAAAGTAAAAGAAAGAGACGAATTTTTATGTCAAGAATGCAAAACTAACAAAGCGGAAGAAGTTCATCATCTGACTTATGAAAATGTTTTTAATGAAAATATGTCGGAATTAATTTCTGTTTGTTCGGATTGTCATAAAGAATTACATAAATCGGAACAAAAAACTGAGTAGAACACCGATAACCGTTCCATAAGCCAATGATTTCATAAAAAGTGACTAATTCTCAACCCTTTTATGCAAGTTTTATTTTGAGCTTTACTATTTAATTAAAAACAAGTCAGTTCTTCTAAAAATCCAACAAGTCTAACAATCTAAGCAGTCTAGTAAAGTCCAAAAGATTCCCGCCTACGCGGGAACGAGTCTACAAAGAAATACTCTGCGGATGTTGAATGCGATTATCAGGATCGAGTTGTTGTTTGATTGTTTTTAATTCGGGAAGATACTTTCCATAATACGAAGTTTCAAAATCCTTAAAATTGATATCCGGATAGTTTCGATAATGCGCTCGGATTCCGTGTTTGTAAAAACGATCTTGCACTTCTTGAAATGCTGCTAATCGACTCGCCTCTTGCGATGGTTGATCCCAATACGATTGCAATTCAGACAAATACGGATAACTTCTGTGTGGAAATACCGAGCGTTTTTCCAAGGAAGATGAATTGATATTTCCACCAAGCGTATTCACTTGATATAGTAAGCCCGGTGATGAAATTACTTTCGATATGACATCGTCCATGCAGCCTTCAATTTCAGCGAAGTCTTTGTACAATCCCGCGCAAGCGTTTTTAAAATAAATAGGATGTTGCACGCCGTAAAAGGTTTGCAATGCTTTGGCTAACGGTCTTTTGCTTCCAATCGTAGCTTTATCTGAAACTTCTTTGAGCGCATTGTACATTTGCAAAACACCTTTGTCATCGTTTCCATAATTGGTAATCAGAATCGTCAATGTTTTTCCGTTGAGCACAAACGCTGCAAAAGCTGTTGTTGGAAGGTTTTTAGAATGGGTAAACCAAGTTTCTAGTAGACTTTTAGCTCTGGAAGTTGTCAATTTATAGGCTTTACAACGAAATGCTTGAAAAAAGTTGGGGGCTTGATAGGTTCTAAATTTCATTTTAGTAACAATCCCAAAATTTCCATTTCCGCCACCTTTACAGGCTTTTAAGATGGCTGATGTTCCACTTTCGTGATGAATGTTTCCTTTTCCATCAACCAAAGTAATAGCTTCTAAACTATCGCAGGTTAAGCCATATTTTCGACTAAAAAAACCATATCCGCCACCTAACGTCAAGCCAGCAATTCCAACCGTAGCACACGAACCGGAAGGTAGCATGCGTTGTTTTGGTAGCATTTCGTCGTACAATTCTTTTAAAATACAGCCTGTTTCCACAGTCAAGCTATGATCGGGATTCCATTGCATATTTTTCATGGAAGACACATCAATCACTAAACCGTCATTGGTACTTGAGAAGCCTTCAAAGCTGTGCCCGCCACTTTTTACAACGACTTTTAAATCTTTAAAATTGGCAAATTGCATCGCAGCGACAACACCTTCTGTATTGAAACATTGCGCAATGTAGGTTGGTGCTTGTTGAATGCGTTTGTTAAACCGAATAGTTAAATCTTGATATTCCACATCCGCTTTCTGGAAGAGTTTTATGTTTTCTGCAAGCAGTTCAGGCATGGTTGAAACGACTGGAACGACTTCTTTTTCAGGAGTTTTTTTGTATTTTTGTTTGGCTTCATCCGCACATGAGAAAACCGTATACCCGATTCCACCTAACATGATTAGTTTAGCAAAGTCTCTACGGTTATAGTTTGCCATTAGCGATAAATTTTTCGTTCATTCAATGCTTTGTGATATTTTGCGGCATTGATTTCATGTTGACGATTCGTTTTCGCAAAGTTAGAATACCCAGAAAAATCTTCTTTCGCACAGAAAAATATATAGTCATGCTTTTCATAATTCAACACTGCATCAATATATTGCACCGAAGGAATGTAAATCGGTCCTGGTGGCAATCCTAGGTTTTTATAGGTATTGTATGGCGAATCGAGTTCTTTGTCTTTGTTAAGAATCCTTTTGATTTCAAAATCACCCATAATCCATTTTAATGTTGGATCGGCATCTAGCGGAATTCCTCTTCTGATTCTGTTAACGTACACACCTGCAATTTTTGGTGCTTCGTCCATTTTGATCGTTTCACAAACCACAATGGAAGCCAAAATTGAAACCTCTGTTTGCGACATTCCAAGTGCTGCTGCTTTTGCTTTGCGTTCTTCGGTCCAAAAACGTTTGTATTCTTTGGCAAGTTTCGCTATTAAATCATCCGCGGAAATGTCCCAATATACATTGTAAGTATTCGGAATAAACATCGTATTGATCGTTGTGGGTGTAAACCCAAACTGACTTGTGTATTTTTCGTCCGTAATTCGTTTTAAAATATCGTCAGGAGTTAATTCAATATTGACAGCAATTTTCTCCGCCAATTCTTTTTTGGTACGCGCATTATTGAAGGTAACTTGTGTTTCTTTTTCTCCGTTTCCTTGGCGTAAATCTTCCACAATTTTACTGAATAACGCGTTTTTTGGAAACTCATATTTTCCAGAACGCACGGTAGATTGTTTTAAATTTCTATAGTTTGCATAATCTCTAAAAGCTTCTTTGTCTTCAATAATTTGTTTTCCTTTTAAGGAATCTAATACATTTTCAAAGGTTGCGCCGCTGGCGATGTAAAAAGAAGTATCTTCAGACAGATTTGAGGTCTTCTTTCCATATAGATACATTTTTCCTTGCGGATAAAAAGCTGCTATACATCCTATAATCACAGATATGACAATAATCAACGCTGCTACTTTTACACTTTTTTTTCTCACTATTTTAGTATGTTTTTTTTAAAGAATAATATCAATATCTCCTTTTCCTTCACGAATAATTTCGGGTTCGTGACCTGATAAATCGATGATAGTAGAAGCGACATTATCTCCGTATCCGCCATCGATGACGGCATCCACTAGGTTATCCCATTTTTCTAAAATCAACTCTGGATCTGTGGTATATTCTATAATATCATCTTCATCACGAATGGATGTTGACACAATTGGGTTTCCTAACATTTGTACAATAGTTCTTGCAATGTTATTGTCTGGTACACGAATTCCGACGGTTTTTTTCTTTTTAAAAGCTTTTGGCAGGTTGTTATTTCCTTCTAGAATAAACGTATACGGACCTGGCAATGCTTTTTTGAGAATTTTGTAGGTGGCAGTATCTATTTGACGAATGTAATCGCTGATATGGCTTAAATCGTTGCAGATAAATGAAAAGTTTGCTTTTTCAAGTTTGACGCCTTTAATTCTTGCAATACGTTCCAACGCTTTGGTACTGGTAATGTCACAACCCAAACCATATACTGTATCCGTAGGATAAATAATCAAGCCACCCTTGCGGAGAATGTCCACGACTTTCTTGATTTCCTTCGGATTCGGATTTTCGTTATATATTTTTATAAATTCAGCCATACCTTGCCCCTAGTTCTTCTAACTCACAAAAGTAATTGATTTTTATCAATAATACACATTGTCAACTGAATCTACTTTTTTGGAGTAAACACAAAAGCTTATTTTCAATTTAAGGAATTGATTGTAAGCACATTTCCATCAAATCTATTTAAAATATTTTAAGTCAATATTAAGATTTTTGTATACTTTTTTTTAAGATATTGCGTTTTCAATTACAATTCATTCTACATCATGAAAAAAATCGTTTACGCTGGTATTTTAAGTCTTTTTATTTTATTGAATTATGCGTGTACTGAAGATTCAGATTTGGATATCACGCCTTCAAATCCTTCTCCTACAACCGTTACGGCAGCTACATTATTAAATGTTTCGTACGGTTCAGATACTGATCAGGTATACGATATTTATTTGCCCCAAAACAGAACCTTGGCAACTAAAGTCTTGATATTAGTGCATGGTGGCGGTTGGACATCTGGCGATAAAGCAGATATGGCAAATTTTGTAGAATTAATGCAACAAGAACTACCAACTTATGCGATTGTGAATATTAATTATCGATTGGCAAATGAAACTACCTCTCCATTTCCAATGCAATTAGACGATATTACCACGATTATTGACGACTTGAAAACGAAGAATGAAACCTATATTATTTCGCAAGATTATGGTTTTTTAGGTACAAGCGCAGGTGCACATTTATCACTACTTTGGAGTTATGATTATGATACGCAAGCCAATGTGAATATGGTGGCAAGCATTGTAGGTCCAACAAATTTAACAGATGAAGCGTATTTGAATAGTGCAGATCCAACCATTCAAGGTTATATAGATTTGCTTGGGCTAGATTTGGTACTTCCTTTTTTAGAACAATTCAGTCCATATCATCAAGTAACGACTGCTGCACCACCGACAATTATGTTTTATGGCGGACAAGATCCGTTGATTCCAAATTCGCAAGGAATTAGTTTAAGTGATCGTTTGACGAATTTGGGCGTTACCCACGAGTTTACTTTTTATCCAGAAGAAGGACACGGCTGGAACGGACAAAACGCCATTGATACTTGGACAAAGTTGAAAGCGTTTGTTGCAGCGCATCATTAATTTATTAATTACTCGTTGGCGTTTTTACATATTAACTTATCATTTTAGAATTTTCTTCATACATATTTTTTTGTAAATATTACGTATTGCATCCATGCTTTCGTACCATTTTTTCAATGTCTTATATTTCGGTATGAAGTGCTGGCATTATAATATACTTCCTCAAATCAGGCTATGACTGGATAGTTCCTGCAAAACCACATGGATCGTTTTTGTAAACCTTGTTTATTATAATATTCTCGCTACCTTGACTTACAAATTAAAACACATATTATAAGTTTTTTATGAAGCAAAATAAGTGCGAAAATATATTCATTTCAGAACTTAAGTAAATAATCAGGTATTTGTACGGGATGTATTTCCTCTACAAACATTTAACTTTACTTAATTATTACAAAGAGGTAAATTTACTTCATATTCATAAAGAAGTAAAGCTGCTAAATTATTAATGAGAAACCAACTAAAACAAATGTTATGGTAGATATGACACCTACAAACAATTTTATTCGGACGTTAACACAAACTCCAAAGTTAGCTACGGAATTAAGTCAAAACTTTACTCGATTAAAGAAGACTAATGACGAAGTCATTAAATATTTGGGGTATCCTCAGATAATTTCCGACGATTTAAACAAACTTTACAAGGCTTTAAGCTTGACTAAAGATTTGTTAACTATTGTTTCAGTTGTTCCTGAGGTAGGACAAGCAGCAAGTGCTTATAAAACTCTGGTGAATACGATGATGTTAGAAATTAAACCAGCCAAAGACGCTGCAGAACGTTTAGCAAAAACAGTAAAACCTTTGCATGATAACCTGCAAAAACTAGATCCGATTCTGGATAAAGGAATTGCTGCGGCAAACGAAGTTGCTAAAATTTCAAGTGCTTTTCTGACTCATTTTACAGAAATTGCCGCGTGTATTAACAGCTTACCAGAAGGTTCGGTAAAAGAAACTGGTCAAAATTATTTGAATACATTTTCAAACAAAACTGAGCCAGGAACCGTTAAGCTTAACAAAGCAATGAGCGATACTAACTCAGTAATTAATACATTGTATAATGAGTTGGCTAAAATAAAGGCAGCTCTAAACCCATTGCCAGCAATAATGAATGCAATCAACGATGTTTTCAAAGTACTGAATCCATTGATGGACATATTGAAAGAAGTAGAGCACGCATTAAAGACCATCGAAATTATGATTCCGTTACCATATCCACACATGGTAAGTCTATATGACATCTTTAATACACTAGGAGAATTCCTTGACCTCGCTCTGAAACCAATAGAAGGTTTAATTAATGACTTATTGAAGGCGTTACATATCAAATTACCATCGATTCCAGGTTTAGGTGATTTAATTAATATCCATATTAATCTTCCAAGTATTCCAAACTTTGATGCATTAATTGCGGAAATCCTTAATGTATTGAAACAATTTGAAATTGATATAAAACTATTCGATTTAAGCTGCCCGCCTAAATAAAATTAGACAGATTTCATTACCCAACTTAAAACTACATAGTATTTTATAGATGGTACTTTTTGAAATAAATAAATTGTCAGAATGCTGAGAAAGAAAATATTGCTTTTCCCGTTGGCTAATGTACTCGGTCATTTATCGAGAACATTAGCACTTGCGGAACAACTTTGTAAAGAAGGGCAAGATGTTTATGTCTCAGTTTCTGACTATTATGCGAATCTTTTCGAATTCGTAGACCCTAGAATAACAATTCTTCCATCTATTGAAATGTATGCCGATGCAACCAAAAGTTTTGGGCAAATTTCGTATGCAAAAGATGGAAATGTAAGCGAGTTAGCATTGCTCGAAGCTTCAACACATCTTGAGACTCCAGAATTAGAAAGACGTGGTAAACTCCTAAAAAAAATTATTGATCGCGATACAGAAATTATTGAACACGTCTGTCCAGATGCTATTGTGCTAGATTATCACTACGCACCGCTATTGATTCCAAAAACGGATGAGATTCCATTATTTTGCATCTCTCATAAAATAGGATATCCTACTTTATGTCATCGGTTGCATGGTGAATATCCATATCCATTGAATGAAAATACGATATTGGTGCCTGGCATAAGTCGTTTTGAAAATTCGAATGTTGAGTCTGATTCAGACAATGAAAAAAATAAATGGATGTTATGTGGCATGTTTTCCTGGCAAGGTTGGCAGCAAATACAAAAAGTACCTGAAAAAAATGATATTTTTCTATTTTTTGGGAGTACTGGCTGTTCTGAAAAACTAACGCCTTGGTTCATAAATAAATTACCATCCGATTACAAACTTTCGTATGTTGGTCAGCAAAAAGATGATCAATTTTTGAATTTACGTTCTTATTTAAAACAAACCTCACTGGTTATTTGTCACGGAGGACATGAAACTGTAATGGAATGTATCAAGCAAAAAAAACCGATGATTATTATTCCTAATAATTTGGAGCAACTTGAAATTGGTCGTAGCGTTGAAAAATTAAAACTAGGAGTCATACTTACGCAACCGTACCATACAATTGATATTAAAGCGCTCACAGACACGATTGAGGAGTTAATCCAAGATCAAGAAGTAAAAGCTAATCTAGCATCGTTTGCGAACGATTTGGCAAAATCTGATGGAGCCAAAATAGCCGCAGCTATCATTATGGCGAAACTGTATAATCAAGTAGCGGGAGAAATTCTCGAAAAATAGTAACCAAAAACAATAATTGTTATGTTTTATGAAGTAAATGACGATTACCCTTTTTTATTGGAGATAGAAAATCAATGGGAAGCTGTTTGGTCAGAAATTCAAAATCTGGGAAAAAAGCAGTATTCAGATTACGAGCACAGTAAAGATGGTGGATGGAAAATGATGCTGTTTATTATGCTCGATAAGTTTAATGACGCGTATGAAGAACAATGTCCACTTACATTTAAGTTGTTACGGAAAATACCAAATATCACCTTTGCTTCGGTATCTAAACTTTCTAGTTTTTCTAGCATTCATCCACATCATGAATGGATCAAAGAAGACGATCAGCTTTTATACAACAACGGTAATATGCATCGTGCACATTTAGGTTTAAAAATTCCAAAAGATGCAGCTGCTTGCGCTATTCGAGTAGGCGATGAAATACGTTCATGGACACCTGGAAAATTCTTGATGTTTAACGATACCATTGAACATGAAGTATGGAATAACACGGAGGAAGATCGTGTGGTGCTTGTATTAGATTTTATTAAGGTTGGTCAAACTATGCTAGAAAATGATCAAATTCAACTATTAAAAAAGAGAATGATCGATTTACACATGTAATACCAATCGGCTCCAAATAACCTTTCACAACCATGAGTAAAACCCTATTCATATTTTCCAATGATTTTGGAGAGTTGGTATTGCTGCGATTGCTCGTATACAAACAGCCTGTTCATGTATATTTAGCATTGCCAGAACGCTTGTACAAACATGTAGAATTTCCGAATGCTACTAAATTTTTATACCAAACGAGTGATGATTTAAAAAAACAGGTAGAAGAAATAAAACCAGCACAAGTACTCCTTTTTAGTGCTTATTTAATCGCGCCAAATAACATCCTAACTTTTCCTGAATTCTACAGTTTTCTAGACTATCTTGATGAGAAGAAAATTGCAGTATCAACTAGCGATCCATTTATGCGCTACTACGATCAACTAAATTATGACCCTGATTCAGTCGATTTTCGCTCCAAAGTAAGAGACAAATTAAAAGAACTCAGCGAACGTTTGACAGTTTATAAACATCTTTATTCGGTTCCGGTACAATTTGACGGTGCTCCATGTCAGTCTTTCTCAAATCCTTTCAAGCGTGATGTAATCGTTCAATCGGATGAAAGAAAACAATGGACTTTTATTATGTCGTCGGAAGAATTTGTGCTATTGCAAAACGGCAATAATGGAAGTTACCACAAAACATTAACTCCATTAATCACTTCATTAGTTCAAAACCACAATATCAAAGTCAATTTGGTATTCCCCGAAGCTTTAAACGAAATATTAAAATTAAAACTGACTACTATTCCTGATATTAATTACGTAAGCTATTGCAGTATGGCAGCTTTTGAAGAGCTCATTGCGCAATCAGATTTAATGCTCTATTGGAATGTATTTTCTGCTTCAACATTATTATGTCGACTCTACAAAAAACCGACTGTTTTTCTAGGTCTTGGACACATGGAAACGATTTTTCCAGGTTTTTACAAATACATCAAATCATCTTGGTTTCCGCAAAACGATCCAGAAATCATACAACTTAATGACGCTTCCATAGCTTCACTCATAAAAAGTTTAGAATGCGAAGAGGAATCCATGAAAAACCCAAAACTTCATCAGCCCTATTATGAATTAGACGCTCCGTTGGATATTTTGTCTAACAAAACAGAAGCACTATGAAAGTCTTATTCATAACCTCAAATGATTTTGGCGAATTGAGTCTAGCTACTTTTTTCGCGCGCAATCAACCATTTCAAAGCATCTTTGTCATACCAAAAAAAAGAGCTACCTATTTTGATGAAGTTGTTGATATCAAATATGTCTACTCTTCTATCACCGAACTGGAAAGAATTATAGAACATGAAAAGCCAGATGTAATTTCACTCAATACGGGATATTTAATAGTCAATGGTGGTTTGGCAACGATGGCTGAATTTCAATTATTTTATGAGTATTTAAAGAAATTAGGTTGCCCAATAATGACTACCGATCCTTTTGTTAGAGTGTACGATAGTTATCCTGAATGTTCTTTTGAACTTGATGGAAATCCATTAGTATCGCTAAAAACTGAAATGACTTTTCTCAGTGAATATTTAAAAGAATTACCGCATATCTACGGGTTTCCATGTAAAAGCAATCTCGAAAATGCTTATTTATTTTATAATGATAAATATTGCTTAAAGGAAAAGCAACAACCGCAAAGCACTGAAAAAAAAGATCATTGGCTTTTTGTATTAGGTGAGCTTGATTCCACCTTATTATTCGTGAAACATGGCGAACTTTTTATCAAAGAATTAGCTGAAAGATTGAAAGAAATTTGTCAAAACACAGAAAATCGAGTTCGATGTGTATTTCCAGAAAATATCGCAAATATGTTGCGAGAACCTTTAGCGCCGCTTAAAAACTTACAAATATTGAATTTTCTAACCTTAGAAGAATTTGAAACGCTGGTTAGTGAATCTGATATCGTTTTTTATTGGAATGTATTCTCAAACTCCATATTAATGTGTTATTATTACGATGTTCCTTTTTTATGCTTTGGAAAAGGACATATTGCCGATTTAAGTGTAGATTTATTTAATCACATGTCTGATGGTATATATCGCAATGGAACACCTGAATTTATCGATTTTCTATCGCCACTGGAACCAAATCTTGATACACTATTACAAAACCAGTATTCAAAAGAAAACCGTCAACGTATTTTGGATGAATACCATCGTTTACCAACACCACAAAGCATCGTAAAAGCACTTACCAATGATTGAACCAAAAATGAACATCACAAATGCTTATGAAGACTATCTCATAGATACATCTGGGCAGGAATATTTCGATCTTTGCATGGGTTACGGCTCCGTATGTCTTGGACATAATTTTCCTCCAGTGGTTAGTGCACAAGTAAAGCAATTAAAAGCCTACACGTCACCCGGATTTATTGAATCGGCGGTATACGTACAAGCAAAAGAAGCTGTAGAAAAATATGTGGAAGATTATCTTGTACATGGTTTTTATCCTTCGGGAGCAAATGCAGTAGAAATTGCGGTAAAAATGGCAATGGCTTCCAATGGCAAATCTAAAATTATCAGTTTTGCTAACAGCATGCACGGTAAAACGATTTTTGCCAATAAGCTTGGTTTTGAATCCTGTCTTGAAGATGACAATCAAATCATCAGAATTCCTTTTGTAGGCGAAAAAGAAGAAAGTGAAATTCTAGAAATTTGCGAAATCCACATGCGTGAAGGAACAATTTCGGCTGTTATTATTGAACCCATTCAAATGAGTGGCGGAGGTTTCAAAGCATCCTCAAACTTTTACCAAAGCTTACAAAACTTGGCATCACGCTTCGGTGTGATTCAAATCTACGATGAAATTCTCATAGGTTTTCACAGAACAGGATCATCCTTTTTCTTTAAAGCTCATAATCTAAAACCCGATATTGTTTTGGGAGGAAAAGCAATGGGAAGCGGTTTTCCTATTGCGGTAGTTTTACAAGAAAAAACGTTTATCACACCAGAAAAATTTCGCGGAGGCGGCACCTATTTCAATCATCCAATGGCGTGCGCTTCTGTGATTGCAACATTAAAAGCATACGAACAACTTGATGTGGAAACATATATCCGTGAGATTGAAAACTGTATCTTAGAGCATTTGCCTGCAGAATTTGTATCTGGTCAAGGTGCATTATGGAATATTAATTTGGGTTCACAAAGCAATACAAAAGCTGTGGTGAAAGAACTCATGGCTAATAAAATAATTGTCAGCTTTTATGATCAATACATTCGTTTTTTCCCTAGCTTTCTAGTGGATTTGTCAAAATTGACTGAAGCCTGTAAAATCGTTAAAAAATTCCTATGATCATTCGTGTTGGTAATATAACCATGCAGCGTTTCTTGCCGGAACATACCGATAAGTTGTATGACTTGATTAATAGTCCTGAAGTTCGGAAAGGAATGCGAAATAGTGCAAAAATTCCGTATGAAAGTCATGTTTCTTGGGTAAAAGAAAACTTGCTCGAAAGCGATAATACACACCTGTTTATCGTACTAAACGAAGACAAAGCACAAGGTGTTGTATTGATTAAAAACATTATTGATAACTCTGGAGAATTAGGAATTATGGTTGATGATATTCTTGGTGCTAGAAAAACCTTGCTTACTAGTAAATTAGTTACAGGAATCCTCTACTATTGTTTTCATATATTAAATTTTGAAACCTTACACATTAGCATTATTCCTGAAAATATAAACTCGCTCACCATTGCAAAAAAGATTGGAGCCGATTTTAAAAGTCAAGATGAAACCTATCAACATTATTTATTAAAAAAATCGAAATATCTATCTTCTTCGCTAAATACATTGCTTATCAAACGTTATAAGCCAGTCTGTATTAAATAAAGCTACTCGCGATTAAGTATATCTTAAAGTTTTCTTAAAAAACGGTATGAAAATTGATTCTAGAGACAAAACTTTAGTCTCAAAACCCGATTTTATGAAAACATTCGTACCATTTGTACTGTTACTGTTGTTTACCACATTCAGTAACGCACAAGAGCCGCCTGTATTGAAGACAGGCAACACACAAGTAGGTTTATCTTCTTTAGATATCAAAGTTGAAATTATCGGCAACAAAGCCACTACAACCTTTGATATGCTGTATTACAATCCTACCAATCAAATATTAGAAGGCGAATTATCTTTTCCTTTGGGAGAAAATTTCAATGTTTCTCGCTTTGCGCTAGATGTAAACGGCAAACTCAGAGAAGCTGTTGTTGTTGACAAAGAACTCGGAAGAATTGCCTTTGAAGCAGTCGTTCGAAGAAGAGTTGATCCGGCGTTGCTTGAAAAAGGCACCGGAAACAATTACAAAGCGCGCATCTACCCTATTCCTGCCAAAGGTTACAAACGCGTTGTGCTTGCGTATGAGCAGGATTTGCTCCACAAAAAAGATGGTTTTTATTATGATTTACCATTACACTTCAAAAATAAATTAGATAAGTTCAATCTGGAAATTACCGTTTTTGAGCAAGAAGATCAACCTGTTATTGAAGAAGGACAAGTTTCAGGATTGCAATTCGAAAACTGGCAGCGTAATTTTAAAACAAAGCTCTCAAAGTCAAATTACACGCCCGATAAAAGCATCCTGATAAAAATTCCAACGAAAGTGAATTCAAAAAAAGTATTTATTTCAGACGATCATTTCTATGCGTTTATGTCGTTGGATCCGAAAAAAAGCATTCGTAAAAAAGCAACCGAAATTACTATTTTTTGGGACGCTTCACTTTCAATGAAAGACAGAGATTTAGCTAAAGAGATTGCGTTATTAGACGCTTATTTTTCATATTTAGAAAATGTAAAAGTGCATTTCAAATCGTTTAGCAATGTGTTAGTCACCGAAAAAACATTCAACATTCGTAACGGAAATTGGAACGATTTAAAAACCGAAATCAAGAATACTATTTATGATGGCGGCACAAATTATGACATACAAGATCCCAAACATAAAGACGTTGATCTCGTTTTATTATTTTCGGATGGAATTCAGTCGTTAAGTGCTTCAACGTACAATTCTACCATTCCTTTATTCGTGATTAATAGTTTGACAAAATCCAATCACGCTGCATTAAGTAGCATGGCGCAATCATCTAATGGAACTTATCTCAATTTGACTACAAAAACGGCTTTAGAAGGATTTTCTGGTTTAAAATATCAGCAATATCGATTTTTAGGCTACACCTCTAGCGCACAACATATAGAAGCCTATCCGAATTTGCCTGTAAATGTTGGCAATACATTCTCCATTGCTGGAAAAAATATAGGCAATAGCGATAGTATTGTTTTACATTTTGGATACGGAACCACTGTGGAACAAAGCATCATTGTAAACTTTAAAGACGGACAGCAAAAAGCACAGAACGTTCCACGCATGTGGGCACAGAAAAAGTTGAACGATCTACAACGAAATTCAAAAGAAAACAAAGCTGAAATTGTCAGCTTAGCTACTAAATACGGCTTGGTTACTGACTTTACATCCTTAATTGTGTTGGAAGAAGTGATGGATTATGTACGTTATAAAATTGAGCCGCCAGCAGAATTATTAGAAGAATACCATCAAATACTAGCTGATATAAAATCAAATGAAAAGAAGTTTCCAAATGGGACTCCTGTTCCGCCACCAGTTTTTGAAATTATTCAAGTAGAAGATGATGAAGAATTGCAAGACAGAGTTCTTGAAAGTACTGAATTTAGAGAAAGTTCTAATTCTGGCTTTGTAAATCAATCATCATCAATTAGTAGACAGTTTAATGATGCTTTACCAAACAGAATTCAACCACTAAAAATTATAGAAGTAGAAGAATCCATAGAAGAAATTCCTTTTTATATCATTGAAGATTCGCCCATATTTCCAGGTTGTGAGTCTTTTAGGAATAAAAGTGAACGCAAACAATGTTTTTCTCAAAAGATACAAGAACATGTAAAAGCTAATTTTAATATGGCATTGGTAAATACACTCAATCTACCCGAAGGACGAAAACGGGCTGATGCTATGTTTACAATTAGTGAAAATGGAATTATTGAAACCATTTTGGTACGTTCGCCACATGAACGCATCACAGCAGAAGTAAAACGTATATTGAACTTATTACCGCAAATGACACCCGGAAAGCAAGGCGGAAGAACTGTAAGTGTTCGTTACACCTTACCTATTATTTTTAATGTAAATGCAAACGGAACCATTATCACAAATACAACACAAGCACAACAAACAACAACGAGTGTTCAAAATCATCGTCAACAATCAAAAAAACGATTACAAGTTGCCAATTTAACAGCAAATACAGCATACATTCAGGAATTACGTCAGTTTAAAACGAAAGAAGACGCATACAATTTTTATCTATTACAACGTACAAAATACATAGATGCGCCAGCGTATTACATAGATGTTTCCAATCTTTTTAGAGATGAATTTAAAGCAATTGAGTATTCAGAACGAATTGCTTCAAATATTGCTGAAACTGACTTTGATAATTATGAATTATTGAAAGTATACGGATATCAACTGCAAGAAAATAATCAAAATTGGTTAGCGGTATTTATATTTAATCGTGTATTAGAATTGCGTTCGGAAGATGTGCAATCCTATCGTGATTTAGCGTTAGCTTATGGAATTGTTGGCAAATGTCAGGAAGCTTTTGACTTGTTAGAAGGTATAATTTCTGGGGAAGTTTACAAGAATTCACACAGACGTAATTTTGGAGGTCTCAATAAAATTGTACTAAACGAATTGAATCATTTGGTTGAAGAATATAAAAATGATATGGATACGAGTGCGCTCGATAAAACACTTATTCCGAAAGAAACTTTTGATGTGCGAATTGTGGTTGATTGGAATCATAATGACACCGACATTGACTTACACGTGATTGATCCGAATAAGGAAGAATGTTGGTACAGTCATACAAAAACAAAAATTGGAGGTCGTATGTCGCAAGACATGACGCAAGGTTTTGGTCCAGAAGAATTTACCTTGAAAAATGCTATCAAAGGTGATTATTTTGTGAAGATTAAATACTTTGGTGATCGCTATCAAAAAGTGGAAAATCCGACTTTTATGAAAGTTACTTTATACAAATACTACGGAACGAAGAAAGAAACCAAAGAAATTAAAATCATTCGCTTAACGAATTCTAGTGATCAATTGGTGGTGGCGAAACTGGTTTTTTAGCTGCTAGCCATTGGCTTTTAGCTCTTAGCTTTTTGAAACGTCAGTTCGAGTGGCAAATCTATGATTTGTTGTATCGAGAACAACTTTGATTTCAAAATAGTTCTCGACTGCGCTCGAACTGACATACTCAAAACTTACCTTTCATGTTAAAACAATACTAAATCCTTCTTAAAATGCAACAAATCCTAAAAATGATCGTCTATATATAAACATCATCAATCAAAACAGCATGCGAAAACTAATCCTAACCGTTTTGGTTTTCTTTTTCAGTTACACCAATCTTTTTGCGGGTGAAGAAGAAAACTATCTTGAAATTCTGTTTCCAAAAGCAGAGTTTTTAAACAATTATACCGCACGAATTCCCATTAAAATTATTGATCAACTTATTGTGGTGGAAGCCGAATTCCTTAATCAGAAAGGAAATTTTATCATTGATACTGGTTCGGAAACCTTGATTTTAAATAAAGTGCATTTCCCGAAAGGACAACGATTGACAAAAAAGAAAACGCAAACTACTAGCGTTACGCGCATTATAGATCAGCCGTATGAACGAAAGCTGAGTGAATTTATTCTACAAAACTTCAGCTTAAAAGATAAAAAATCAGATGTAATCGATTTGTCTCATATTGAAAAAAGCAAGAAAATGCACTTGTTAGGCATTATTGGTTACAATATTCTGAAAGATTACGAAGTGTTTATCGATTTGTATTTGAATCAAATTACGCTGTCGCGTGTTGATAAGCATGGAAAGAAGTTTGACACCAAAGTCTACGCGGAAGAAATTGCGGATAGTTTGGATTTTGAACTAAAAAAACACACGATAGTTGTTTCGGGTTTTGTCAGTGATGAAAAAGTACGATTTGCGCTAGATACGGGCGCTGAGTTCAATCAATTAAATAAAAATAGTAATCAAAAGATATTAGAGAAATTTCGTCCCATGCGAAAATTATCATTGGTAAGTGCTGATGGCAAAAAGGTGCGCGTTTTGGCAGGGAAATTGTATGGTTTCAAATTGAACGAAACCTTAGGAGTTGGTCCCATGTATACGATAGTGACAAATCTTCGAAAAATGAATGAAGCATACGGAACTTCCATTGACGGAGTTTTGGGTTATGAATTTCTAAAATACAAGCGTACGATTATAAATTATAAAAAAGAAAAGTTATATTTCATCAAATCGCCTATATTTAAACCGTGAAAAAAAGCATTCAACATATCATTTTATTAGTAAGTCTCTGGGTATCTGCGAGTATGTTTGCACAACAAAAAAACGTGTTAGGCTACCATGTAGAAGGCGATGAAGTGGTTTTTACGTTTGACAAACGTGATTATAGAGAAGCTACACATGGCGAAACACAAGATCGGAAACCAATCGAAAACCCTGATTTTGTCATTGAAAATGTTGCTGTTTCCGGTAAGTTCAACGATTGGGCAAAAGACAAATGGATCATGACAAAGCTTGATGAAAATCGTTATGAATTCCGCAAAAAGATTGCTGATTTTACCGATGAATTTTCATGGGAATTCAAATTTGTCATCAATGAAAATTATTGGGCAGAACCCGAAGGCGAAATTAGTAACTTATCAGATGCAAAAGATAGAGACGGACAAAATTTACATGTCTACAATCTTAAAATGTACACGGCATATATTTCCGAAGATGGAAATACTACCTTTTACTTAAAAGGTCATGAAAACGCTGAAAAGGTTATTCTTGCAGGTTCATTTAACAAATGGGATGAACACCTTTTTGAAATGAAAAAAACCAACAATGGTTGGTATCTTACCTTGCAATTGAAACCTAGTGTGTATGAATATAAATTCATTGTAGACGGTAGGTGGTTGAATGATGATGCCAACCCAAATAAGGTTCGGAATGAATTCAACGAATACAATTCTATCGTAGAAGTAAAAGCGTATTATACCTTTAAATTACGTGGTTATAAAGATGCGAAAGAAGTCTTACTTTCAGGATCATTCAATGATTGGTCAGAAGACGGATTTAAAATGTTCAAAACAGATTATGGCTGGAAATTTACCATATTACTCTCTGGCGGAAAACATCAATATAAATTTATTGTTGATAAAGAATGGATATTAGATCCGGTAAATCCTGTCAAAGAGTACGATTATAAAGGTAATATCAATTCGATTTGTATGGTGCGGTAACATTCCTGCGTAGGCGAGAATCTCTTAGATTTTTGGGCTTTTTAGATATCTAATTTGTCATTTCTGCGAAAATGTAAATCCGCTTTTACTCAAAACACTTATCTTGTAATTAACATTGAAAACCAAACAACATGCGTTTAAAACGTATGAGTATAATTGTTTTTAGCCTTTTTTCTTTGTTAACTAAACTTTTAAAAGAATAACACGAATCGTATGAATTTAACATCCATAAAAAGTAAATTACAATCAAGCACTATTTTTCATTCCGAAGATGCAATTTTGGAACAACCCACTGTGATTGGTTATGACAAAAAGTTCAAATGGAGTTGGATGGCGACACAATTAAATACCTTTATAGTCGCGTCTGATTTTAAAGACAAAGAGATTACCGTACAAACCATTGAGGCACACTTAAAACAAGCGTTTGAGTACAGTCGTAAAAACTACAAAGGTTGGCCAAGAGGCTTGCAATCTGGTGTTGGTGTGATTTCTATACTAATTTCTGAAAATGTCACAGAAGAAGCTAAAACCTACTGTAAAAAGCTAAAATCTGGTAAAAAATGGGCAGCGTTTACCATTCCCGTTGTGATTGACGCTACAACGAATGAAGTCTTCTCTTTTGATAAAAAACCAATGTGGGGACGAATTTACTTTCCGTATTTCAAAAAGATGATTCAAGAATTAACTGCGTAATTATAAATTTTAAATGTAAAATACTAAATGTAAAATTTAAAAGTATGCTCACTCATAACTCATAACTCATAACTAAGAAACCACTTTCAACTTCGCAAAACGCTACAATAACTTTTTAATTCCACCAACTTGAAACAGGAAATAAGGCTGAACAGTAAATTTTAAATGTAAAATACTAAATGTAAAATTTAAAAGTATGCTCACTCATAA
>CAYGPQ010000050.1:18938-32104 GCA_964351775.1 uncultured Kordia sp.
CTCATAACTAAGAAACCACTTTCAACTTCGCAAAGCGCAATAACAACTTCTTAATTCCACCAACTTGAAAACGAATTTCGGCTTTTCTATCCGCACCTACTCCATCAATTTTAAGAATTTCTCCACGCCCAAATCGAGTGTGTTCTACTTTGGTTCCAGGTGCTAAATCGCCATCAAACAGACTTGGACTAGCCGATTCACCGTCGGACGATAGTGGCTTTAGTTTTCGCAATTTCCGAACCTGTTCAGGTGTTGGACTTCCCACTGTTGGTGGACGACCCGTTTTTGGTTTCTGTAAACGCAACTTACTTTTATCGACTTCGCCAAAAATATCATTATCAATTAATGGTTTGTATCGATAGGTTTCAACAGGTGTAATATAGTCTAAATATTTTTCGTCAATTTCTTCAATAAATCTGCTTGGTTCGGCATCTACCAATTTTCCCCAGCGGTAGCGACTTTGTGTATAGGTTAAATATGCTTGCTTTTCTGCACGTGTCAACGCAACGTAGAATAAACGGCGTTCTTCTTCCAATTCGCTTCGTGTGTTCATGCTCATTCCGGAAGGAAATAAATCTTCTTCCATTCCCACAATATAGACATGCGGAAACTCTAATCCTTTTGCTAAGTGAATCGTCATTAAGGCAACTCGGTCATCATCGCCTTTATCATTATCCAAATCGGTTGCCAATGCAACATCTTCAAGGAATTCTGCCAATGCGCCTGTGGCATCAACCACTTCTTCTTGTCCTTCTACGAAATCTTTCATTCCATTGAGTAATTCTTCAATGTTTTCAATACGTGCAATCCCTTCTGGCGTTCCGTCTTTTTTGAGTTCTTGTACCAAACCCGTTGTTTTGGTCACATGCGCTGTCAATTCAAACGCATTGGCACTTTCATTCATGATTTGAAAACTTCGAACCATCGTCACAAAGTTTTCCAATTTGGTTTTGGTGCTGCTATTTATTTTGAGATCGATTTTAGAAATATTTTCCATGACTTCAAACATCGAACGCCCGTAATGTTTGGCGGCAACGACTAATTTATCAATCGTCGTTTGTCCAATACCACGCGCAGGATAATTGATGACACGCACTAAACTTTCTTCATCTTTCGGATTGACAACTAAGCGTAAATATGCCAATACATCTTTGATTTCCTTACGTTGATAGAACGACAAACCTCCGTAAATACGATATGGAATGTCACGCTTACGCAACGCATCTTCCATCGCTCTCGATTGTGCATTGGTACGATATAAAATTGCAAAATCGCCATTGTGTAATTGCTCACGCATTTTGGTTTCAAAAATAGAACTTGCCACAAAGCGTCCTTCTTCTCCATCGGTAACGCTTCGGTTTACTTTTATTTTTCCACCTTCATCATTGGCAGTCCAAACTAATTTATCAATGCGTGTTTTGTTGTGATCAATGACTGAATTTGCCGCTTCTACGATATTTTTGGTAGAGCGGTAATTTTGTTCCAAACGATACATTTCAACATTGTCATAATCTTTCTGGAAGTTTAGAATGTTGTTGATATTCGCGCCACGAAACGCATAAATGCTTTGAGAATCGTCACCAACTACACAAATATTCTGAAAACGATCTGCTAAGGCTTTTACGATCAGGTATTGTGAATGGTTGGTATCTTGGTACTCATCTACTAAAATATAGCGGAAACGATCTTGATATTTAGCCAACACAGCTGGAAAACGATTTAATAGTTCATTCGTTCTCAATAATAAATCATCAAAATCCATCGCGCCAGCTTTGAAGCAACGATCTACATATTCCTTATAGATTTCGCCCATTCTCGGACGTTTTGCCATCGCGTCAGCTTCTACTAAATCGGTATTGTTAAAATAGGCACGAACCGTAATGAGACTGTTTTTAAAAGAAGAAATTCGCGAACGTACTTGCTTGTATTTGTAAATATCTTTATCGAGTTGCATTTCCTTGATGATCGCACGAATCAAACGTTCTGAATCTTGTGTGTCGTAAATGGTAAAATTGCTTGGATATCCAAGTTTATCGGCTTCAAAACGCAAGATTTTTGCAAAGATGGAGTGAAAAGTTCCCATCCATAAGTTTTTTGCTTCGCTTCCACCGACAATATCCGCAATACGCTTTTTCATTTCACGTGCGGCTTTGTTGGTAAATGTTAATGCTAATATGCTAAATGCGTCTACTCCTTGACTCATCAAATACGCAATGCGATACGTAAGTACTCTTGTTTTACCTGAACCTGCGCCTGCGATCACCATTAACGCGCCATCTTTGTGAATTGCTGGTGCGCGTTGTGCCTCATTTAGCTGCGCAATATAGTGTTGAATGTCTTGCTCCATAATTAGTTCAAAAATAAAACACTCAGTTCGCTATTACAACTGTTCTATTTGAAAGTTATGCACTTTTTTTACTAAATGATTGAAAGATTGAATAATTTGAAGATTTAATGATTGTTAGTTGTGTGTTATCCGTTGTGAGTTGTCAGTTTTGTATAAAAAATTACTCGCACTGATGTTTTTGAATCCGGATTACGTCAAATTGAGCGACACTCTTATAGAATCTTATATCGAAATGAAGTAATACGTTTAAACCTAACTCGAATTGTCTACTTATATTCTTCAATATTTGACGGTTGTTCTACTATTTTAAACAGTCAACTGAGAACCGACAACTGAAAACCAATGACCGATAACTGATTACTCATTAGAAAGTTCACGAATTTTCTCCGCACGTTTTATTTGAAATGGTGTAAACCAATCCCAACTTACACCAATTGATATTTGATTGCCCGAATCGACAAAACGGTAATTGTAATTGTCATGTCCATAGATATAGCTTGCAAAAATACCAATATCGCGATCAAACGGATACAGTGTAAAAGTGGTTTCACTTCGGAATGGTTCTACAAAAGGATGTGCGCCTTGAATCATTTCAAATTTTTGATCAAAGGAATACCGCAAGTTTGGTTTCCATACATGAATAAACTCATAGCCTACTCCAAATCTGTTTCTTCCGTAAATATTGATATCAAAATCTGAATATCCGCCAAAATTGAAAAGTCCAACAAACTTGTTATGATATAATTCCCAAGAAGCGGTAAACGAATGTACTTTGTAGGGTTTATCGAATGTATTCAAATTATTAAATCTAAAATTTATGGAAAGTTTTGTCGTATTGGTTGAAAAGTTTCCGTTGGTTCTATTCAATAAATCTGATAAATTACTTTCGTCTGTAATCGTTGCATGAAAATCAGTACATTCCATACTTTCATCCGCTGCGCCACTCAAAAAAGCACAACCTGATTGTCCATTAGAATAATGACCGCTTTCTATTGCCCATGCAAAAAAGTTATTATTTTTCGTTTTATATAATTGTTGCCAACCCAATAAAATACGATACGAAGGCGTTTTTACAGGTTTTGAATTTTCTGCATACATCCTAATATGCGGTTGAAATGTTAGATATACTGCATTACTACGGATATCTTTTCCTTCTTGCATTCTATCAAACATATTGTTGAAAATACTATAATATACAACAGGTTTGGCATCAAAAAGAATACTTTCTTTTGAGTTCATATTCGATTGATAGCTGAAAGAAGGTTTTGCCGCAATTGGATAGTAATCGTTAAATGCGTTGTTTTCTTGTGCCGTAGTTGTGTTTTGTCCAAAACTTGCTGACACAAGCAAAGTCATGAATAGTAGTAGTGTATTTTTTTTCATCTCTTTAACCATTTATTGTCATAAAAGTAATGTATTTAATTTTGAAAGAAAAGAGTGGTTTTCCTGTAAAGTAGTGCGTTAAAATCACGTAGAAACACGTTTGTGTAAAGTATGATTATTTTTCTACTTTTATAAAAAAAATTATTCCATGGGATATCCTAAAGAAATCTTGATTTTACGACATGCTGAAAAGCCTGCTGATACTAGTAATGAAAACTTAGCCACCAAAGGATACGAACGTGCTGCGGCACTCGCCTACTATCTACCTGATGCTTTTGGTACTATTGATCACATTTTTGCCGCTGGAGTTGGCCCAAAAAGTCATAGTAAACGACCAGTAGAAACAATTACACCATTAGCAGAACGCTTGCATAAAAAAGTACATGATACATTCTTGAAATATCAGTTTCCTGAAATGGTTTCACATATTTTTAGTGATGATAGTTATACAGATTCAGTGGTTGCTATTGCTTGGCAACATACAGATATTGAGTCCATTGCAACTGCTTTTGGCGCAGAAAAAGTACCCACTACAAAATGGCCTGAAGCTTGTTTTGATTTGGTATGGAAACTTACGTATACGGGAAATAAAAGCTATGTTTTGACCCAAATTCCGCAATTATTACTGTATGGAGATTCGAATGATATCATTGTAGATCCTGCAAAACTTTCTTTTTGTGAAGAATTGCAAACCATTAGTGCGCTAGATTTATGTGGAGCAAAACCGCTGCATCCTGCGGGAAATTTTTCAAACCGAGCAATGACCTGTATTTTTCAAATTCCGAATGAAAATGTACCAAAAGGAATGACGGAACAGTACATTTTTGTGGGAGCCGGTTTTTTAGTATCTGAAACGGCAATTATTGACAATCAAATTGCGGCGGTTTTAAATGTAGCGTATGATGAAAATGATGCAGAAGATTTACAAATTCCATTCTCTGATCCGCAAATTGACAAACGAGCTGCTTTGCCATTTGAATTGGCTTCCAATGAAAAATATTACTTAAATCAACTCAATAAAGTTGGCTTAGTAGACGGAAATGAAAATAAAATAGAAACCTTGCTTGCCGCAATATATGAAGCAGATCAACTATTAAATTTCCCATCGCCAACCACTCAAAAAGCAGATGGAATGGTCAATTTCTATGCACAAGGAAACTTAGTCATTCATTGCCATGATGGCGGAAGTCGCTCTGTAACCGTTGCTGCGCTATATTTGTATTATAAATTCTTTATACACACCGATATTACTTTCCAAGAAGTATATAGAAGTATTATTTGTTTGCGTTGGAATCATACGATCAACCATCATCCAACACAGGGAATTTGTGAAAATGCCTATGAAGTATTAAATACATACGAAGCATTATTTCCTGAACCAGTACTAAAAAAATAGAGAAGTATGGTTTTACCGTAGTACATCCGAAATGATCTTTCTTAATTTTATAGCTAACTTAAAATTAAAACTCATGAAAAAACAAAACTTAAAGAATTTAACATTAAACAAAATTGCAATTTCTAACTTTCAAATTAAAGGTGGTTTAAGAGCCGCTGGAGAATCTTTATTCAATACGGTATGTGATGCTTGCAACACAGAAGATTGTCCACCTGCTGATAGATAGATCCATTTAAATAAAAGTATAGAAAGCTTTCAGGAAACTGGAAGCTTTTTTTGTTTTTTATTTTTTAGATTCTTAACTTTATTTTAATGAAAAAATAGTACGGATTCCGTCGCCATCGGTTTTCGTTTTTCATAACTTTTTTTTTAATGTAAAACTTTTAATAATGGAAAAACAAATCTTAAAAAAATTAGCATTCGACAGTGTGGTTGTTTCGAATTTTCATGTTAAAAACGATCCAATGTTAGCTGGATATCAAGCTAATACGAATAATTTTGAGTGTGATGATGACGGTTATAATTATGACGATGACTACGACTACGATGATGATGACTATGATGATGATTATTAGTCCTTAAAAAAAGAACATATAGTATACTACCAAAAGCTTTCAGGAAACTGGAAGTTTTTTTAGTTATACCTTTTGCCATTTGAATCTACTGTAAAAGAAAATGATGATTTTTTTCTTTATTCTAACTAAAAAATAAAACATAGCCTTAGGGTTTCTTTTTTTAGTGAATTAGAAAGGGAAAAAGGACGTTTTATTATGGTAAATTCAAATGGTAAATGGTATTACATCAACTTAACTTTTAAATCATCTTAGTCATTATTCTATGATCTAACAACGCAGCGGTCTCTTATCTTTTGTCGGACAACAGTGCTTTTAAATGATTGATCCTAAACTAAAATTATATGCTCTTTAGAGAAAAGGGAAAGAAAATGAATCGATTTTTTTTAAAGTTTATATACCAATAGTAAGGTTTAAGCATAACAGATATTGAATGATTTTTCTTATTTTTATGAAAAACCTAAATTATAAAAGATGAAAAAAAAGAATCTAAACTCACGTGAGTTCGATATAACTTAACTTTTAATGTTTTGTGTTTCAGTATTTTGATTCAAATGTCAAATCGAGCATTATTGAAATTAAAATATATTTTAATTGAAAATACCTAGCGTAGCTATCGAGATTCTATAAAAAATAGCGTTTTGAAGCTTCTCGACTGCGCTCGAAGTGACAAAGTATTGATTTTAGTACGCTCAGCAATTATATTACTTATTTCTTATGTCGAACTCACGTTAAACTCATTGAAACTTAACAAAGAAAGAGTTTCTGAATTGAATGCGAACAGCGTAAACGGAGGTCGAGTTCCTACTCCAATAGCGAGCGCAGCTACTAATTGTAAATATGTAAAAGCGTGTCAATACCTTTCTTTATACTTACCCATAAACTACTGTTATTAATCTCCAATAAAAAATTGAATTTTTTAAAGCAACCCTAAGTAGCATGTGAATATTTATATGCTACTTTTTTTATATGTAAAGCATATAAAAATATGTGATGATTTTCAAATTCCTATCCACAAACAAAAAAAATGAATATATTTGAATTTGTGTAAACAAACTATGTTTGCAATCATCCAATCTTTCACTATTATGAGAAAACTAGTATGTACTGCATTTTTTCTTGCATTTTTTGTCGCGCAAGGACAAGATGTATTTGAAAAAGATATTGAGGCAATAGAAGCAAAACTTATTGAATGGCGACGCGATTTTCACGAAAATCCTGAATTATCCAATAGAGAATTTAAAACTGCCGAAAAAATTGCAAAACATCTTCGGGCATTAGGCTTGGAAGTTCAAACAGGTGTGGCACATACAGGTGTTGTTGGAATCTTAAAAGGTGATTTACCCGGAAAAGTATTGGCGTTACGTGCAGATATTGATGCACTTCCTGTGACTGAACGCACAGATATTCCATTTAAATCAACCGTTAGAACTACATTTGATGGCGTGGAAACGGGCGTGATGCACGCTTGCGGACACGATACGCATATTTCCATATTAATGGGAGTTGCCGAGATTTTTTCAAAACATAAAGATAAAATTAGAGGAACCATCAAATTCATTTTTCAACCTGCAGAAGAAGGCGCTCCAAAAGGTGAAGAAGGTGGCGCAGAAATGATGGTTAAAGAAGGTGTACTGAAAAATCCTGATGTAGATGCTATTTTCGGATTGCATATTAGTGCCGGTTTTGACGTAGGAACTATCAGCTACAAACCAGGAGGAATTATGGCAGCTTCCCAAAGTTTTGAAATCAATATTAAAGGAAAACAAAGTCATGGTTCACGTCCTTGGACAAGTATTGATCCTATTGTAACCAGCGCAAAGATTATTGACGGATTGCAAACGATCATCAGTAGAGAATCTGAATTGACAAAAGAAGGCGCTGTAATTACTGTTGGAAAAATTACCAGTGGAGTTCGTAGTAATATCATTCCTGAAAAAGCACAACTTATTGGTACCATTCGTACCTTAGATTACGATATGCAAGCTTTCATTAACAAACGAATGAAAGAAATGGTGCCTGCCATCGCAAAAGCTTACAGAGCCGAAGCAACTATTGAAATTGAAAAAGGATATCCAATTACCTATAATGATCCAAGTTTAACAGCACAAATGCTTCCTTCATTACAAAAAGCAGCTGGAGCAAGTAATGTAAAAGAAATTAGAGCTATTACTGGTGCAGAAGATTTTTCATTTTTTCAAAAAGAAGTACCAGGTTTGTATTTCTTCTTGGGAGGAAAACCTGTTGGAAAAGATGCAACATCACATCATACACCCGATTTTTTTATTGATGAAAGCGGAATGAAACTAGGTGTAAAGGCGTTCATTCAATTAAGTATCGATTATCTAAATAACTAAATACGATGGACACAGTTTTATCCTTTTTAGGAACTATTTCATGGTGGATGTGGATTATTATTGTACTTGTTATCATTGCGATTAGAGATGTTTTACAAAAGAAACACACCATTAGTCACAACTATCCAATTGTTGGTCACATACGATACATGTTTGAAAGTATTGGCCCTGAAATTCGTCAATATTTTGTAGCAAACAATCGAGAAGAATTGCCATTTAACCGTATTGAACGCGGTTGGATTTACGCTTCCGCAAAAAAAGAAAATAATTACGAAGGCTTTGGAACAGATACGGATATTTATGCGCATCAACACGTGTTTATTAACAATGCTATGATGCCATATCAAATAACTGAAAATCACCCTAATACAGTTGACAAAACATTTCTGCCTTGCGCGAAAATTATGGGCGAATTCAACAAAAGAAAGCGTCCGTATCGTCCCGCTTCTATTATTAATGTATCGGCAATGAGTTTTGGTTCATTATCTGCAAAAGCAGTAGAATCAATGAATAAAGGTGTAAAAATGGCGGACGCGTATCACAATACTGGTGAAGGTGGATTATCGCCCTATCACAGTCATGGAGGCGATGTGGTGTTTCACTTTGGAACAGGTTATTTTGGTGTTCGTGCGGAAGATGGTGGTTTTTCTATGGAAAAAATGATCAAATTGGTGGACGATAATCCTTTTGTCAGAGCGATTGAAGTAAAACTATCACAAGGTGCAAAACCAGGAAAAGGTGGTGTATTGCCTGGCGCAAAAATCACTCCACAAATTGCCAAAATTAGAGGTGTGGAAGTTGGAAAAGATGTCTTATCACCTCCAAATCATAAAGCATTTTCAAATGTACCCGAATTGGTTGATTTTATAGAAAATATTGCTGAAGCTACAGGTTTGCCTGTTGGTGTAAAAGCTGCTATTGGAAAATTGGAACAATGGGAAGAATTGGCAGATATCATGAAAGCTACTGGAAAAGGACCTGATTTTATTACGGTTGATGGTGGCGAAGGCGGTACAGGCGCGGCTCCACCAAGTTTTGCCGATCACGTATCATTGCCATGGGTATATGGTTTTAGTGATTTGTACAGAATGTTTCAATCTAAAGGATTGACAGAACGCATTGTATTCATTGGAAGTGGGAAGTTAGGTTTTCCTGCCAAAGCTGCCATGGCGTTTGCAATGGGTGTAGATTGTATCAATGTGGCGCGTGAAGCCATGATGAGTATTGGTTGTATTCAAGCGCAGGTTTGTCATACAAATAAATGTCCTTCGGGAGTTGCCACACAAAGTAAATGGTTGCAGGCAGGAATTGATCCTACATTAAAGTCTGCTCGATTGGCGCAATATTTTAAAACCTTCCGAAAAGAATTTATCGAAATTACACATGCGGCTGGTTATGAACATCCATGTCAATTTACAATGAAAGATGTTGAAGTCAATGTAGACGATCATAATTTATCAAAAGAATTAGAAAACACGTATATGTACAAAAAAACATCTGTACCATTTACAAGTATGCAAGCTTTGAAAGACTGTATATATTTAGGTGGAAAAACAGAGCATCAATTAACGTGAATTCGAGATAGTTTTGAATGATTGTAAATACCTATCGAATTAAGTATTCAATCATTCAAAACTCACCATAAATCCTTTCCTAATAATACGTGAGTTAGATATAAAAGTCAATAACGGTTTCCCTCTTTTCCGCAGTGTAGCAATCATTTTTCGTTAAGAATTTTTGAAGCCACAACATTCCAGAATCTAAGTTTTCCATCAAAGATATTATATCTTTTGGAGAGTACTTAGAGAATAATTCTGAACTTTTAATTGCTTGTTAAATTTTAGAAACCTTTCGTTAATTATAATATATAAATAACTAGATTATTTTCTAACTATAGAATAAAAAACAGATGTAATATTATTGACTATTTAAACCATAAAAGAAATAGTAATTTAGTAAAAAATTCTTAGTTACGGTAGTTCCTTAAAAGGAGAAATATTTAAACGCCATCTGTCTTACTCATATAATCTTGCCAAATAATCAGAACATACTTTTGTTTTCCATTTTCATTTCTTTTTAAAAACCCATATTCATATACAAATAAGTAAACATCGTTTTTTTGGTTTTTCCAATAATGGGTAAAAAAGTTAGGGTCAAAACCCAATTTCAATAAAACTTCCGCTCTTAGCGTTACTTTACCTCCTTTATTGTATGCCTTCAATAGCTTTCGGTTAAGTTTCAACTGATTATCCACCTTGTTATAAAATCGCGCAGGACTCTTTTTTTCCTTGTCGTATTGATATGCACTTTTACATTGGGGATCACAAAATTTCTTGTCGGTTCTACCTTCTAGTTCTTTATCACAGTACAGGCAATTTTTAACTAATCTCATAAACAAATTAAATAACAGTATAATATACGTATAATACCCGTATGTAGTTCGATTATAACAAAAATATGATATAATTTGCGAAAAAGTATAAACATGGAAAAAGGAAGAAGTATAACCTTAAAACATCTTTTAATTAATAACCAACGCTGTATTGGAATTCAATTTTATATGGATAAGGTAATTCAAGCTTTGTTAAAAGAACTTCCAAATGTTTCATGGAGTGATGAGTATAATATGTCATATATACCGAACACAAAATCCAATTTAAATATGATTTTTAACATATTCAAGGGTGCTGTTTGGGTAAATTGCAACACTTTCTTTGGAAAAAATATGGCTAAAAACTATAATGATCCTGTTAATGTTGAGTGGTTTAGAAAAAGAAAATTGATTGATGGCTACAGAGCCTGCCCTATTGAGTATTTAGACAAACTAGAGATTAAAAAGTATGCAAATAATACCGTAAGATCATATGTATCGCTCTTCGAGGCATTTATCAATTTCTATAAAGATAAGAAACTTTCGCATATCAACGAGATTGATATCAGGAGGTATCTTCAAAAACTAACCCAAGAAAATCATTCCAACTCCTATATAAACCAATCGATAAACAGCATCAAATTCTACTATGAGGTAGTACTCGAAATGCCGAATCGGTTTTATTCGATAGACAGACCAAGAAAGGAAAGGAAACTTCCTCAAGTAATTTCGAAAAAAGAAATTATTAAAATTTTAAACCACACCAACAATCTAAAACATAAGTGTATAATTGGTCTTCTATATTCGGCAGGGCTTCGTAGAAATGAGTTAGTAAATTTAAAAATCAGTGATATTGACAGTAGTAGAATGTTGATACGTATAGAATCGGGTAAAGGCAATAAAGATCGTTATAGTTTACTTTCTAATCAGATTTTGGATGATTTAAGAATCTATTATAAACAATGGAAGCCAAAGAAGTACATTATAGAAGGACAATTTGGAAGACAATATTCTGGACAAAGTATAGCAGCAGTTGTAAAAAACGCCGCAGAAAAAGCAGGAATCAGAATAAGGGTTACCCCACATATGCTAAGGCATAGTTTTGCTACTCATCTACTGGAAGCAGGAGTAGACCTAAGACAAATACAGGTTTTATTAGGGCATAGCTCAAGTAAAACCACAGAAATATATACCCATGTAGCCACTTCTACTTTCAGATTAATTAAAAATCCTTTAGATTTGTAAAAAACATATACGATATAATGAACATATGTTCATTATACACACGTTAGGCATAATAAAAAAACTAGATGGAAATAAGAAGAACCAAAACATATATTGCATTTGATGGTGACGCAGACCTGATGTCTTATAGGAATATTCAAGGATGGAGTAAGGACTACTCAACGCCATTTGAAATAAACGATGCTCACGAACTGAATCATTCTAGAGATGGAAGTCTGCCAGATTCAATTATTAATCAACTTAGGGAAAGATTGAAAAGAAGTAAGCAGTTGATATTAATAGTAGGATCACAAACAAATCGAAATAGAAAGGGAATTTTAAAATATGAACTAAATTATGCTTTAAAAAACAAGCTCCCGATCACATTAATATTTAAAGGACATAGTTCAGACGAAACTAATGATGAAAACCTATGGAACTCAAAACTACTTCCTAAAATACCAGGTGTAATTAAAAATTACAGCGATGACTTCTATTGTTTAGTTACGCCTTTCACAAGGAAGTCTATTTATAACTCTATTAAGATTTATACAAATAACAATCTACCAAATAAAGGTTACACTTGGTGTTGGTAATTGAGCCTATGAAAACGAGAATAAGCCTATTAAAACAAATCGGATTAAGTTCATTCCTTTGGGGATGGGCAAAATATTATGGTCTTCTATTTCTAGTTGTCGAAAGTATCTCTCTATTCGTTCCAAATGTAAAGCCAGACGGTTGGACACAATATTTTGTTTTCATAATACTTGCAGCTATACTCAACATTTTGAGCTTGGTATTAAAAACTGAGCATAGAGAGAAATTAAATTCGGTTGACTCCGAAATCAGAATCAAATTAGGAGATATATTTGATGAGAAGAAAGGACACCTCGTTATTGGAACTAATGACGTCTTTGATACAGAATTAGGAGATATTATAAAGCCTAGTAGCGTTCAAGGTCAGTTCTTAAGTAAAGTTTATGAAAACAATCGAGATAAACTAGATAGAGATATAAAATCAGGTATTCCAAATGAGATTAAACCCTCAAAAGACAAACAGAAAGAAAAAGGCAAAAATAAACGTTATCCTATAGGCACTTGTTCTGTATTTGGCAACACCAATAGAAGGTACTTCTTCCTAGCATATTCAATAATGGGCAATGATTTAAAGTGTAAATCAACAGGAAAAGACGATTTATGGCATTCCTTAAATTCGCTGTGGAAAACTGTCAGGTTAAAGGGACAATCTCAAGAATTATCCATACCGATTATTGGTTCTGACCTTGCAAGAACAGGTTTGACCCGAAAAGAACTTGTAAACCTAATTGCTACTTCCTTTATTTTAGAATCGAAGACTGAATTGATAAGTGAAAGATTAAATATAATAGTTCACCCGAAAGATCTAGAGCTTGTTAATTGGTTTGAATTAATTGACGTACTAAAACAAACATAAACTATGCCTAATCGAGTAGACGGGTGACGACTTAAAAATCGCCACTGCGCCTCTCACACCACC
>CAYGPQ010000051.1:0-31708 GCA_964351775.1 uncultured Kordia sp.
AACGCGAATACATTGTTTTTTTATTTTGATGACCTCAACCAAATCTTCACAAAGGTTTCTATTTTCGTGATATTTGGTAAATATTGCTGCAATAATGTCTTCTTCCACATATTCTTCTTCTTCATCAAAATCGACTAAAATGGTATATAATCCTTTGATGTTGAAGGTTTCTGTTTTGTGTTCAGAATTTATAAAGGGTTGAAAACTTACTTTCGGATCCGTCAAGCTACATTCTGCATATAATGGCAATTTATGAATGGCTAACCAACAGTTTTTGACACCTTTGATATCGATAAATAGTTTTCTATAATCGTTTGCCGTTACAGGTCTGCACGTCAATATATTTTTTGCCGATTTAAACTGTTCGTGCATCTTCTCAAAATTCTTTTCTGGAGAAGCAACTAGGTTTTCAATAGGTTGATCGATGCGTAATCCTAAATCCGTAATCGCGTAGCATAACAACTCCATCATCGTAATTCCTGGATCGTGAATATTGTAATCTGTCCAGATTTTTCGACTGAGATCTTCAATGTATTGCTGTCCAGCGTCTCTGAGATATTGAAAATCCAAGTCGTCTTTGTAGCTTACATTGCTCGGTATGGTGATATGTTCATCTAAGATTGACATAGTGTGCGTGTTATGGCGGTTACAGTATGCAATTCGGGCAATACTGAGGTTAAAATACTTTTTTGATCGGTTGGAATGATTTCATCTTTTTCTTCTCCATCATGCAACATTTTAAAATCTTTTATATAATCTACATAGGCTAATTTTTCAATGTAAAAAATTACTTCACTCGCATACATGGCGTTTCCAAAGGAGATCGCCTGATTTTTATCAAAAGCCCATGGCGATAAATATTGTGCAATGTCTTGCTGTAATTGTTTTGCGTAAAAGTTGGCGTCTAATCCTTCATAGAATCGTGCGCCTAGCGTAATTGTAACTGGTTCATACACCGGCGAAATTACTTTTGCATTTACGTGCAATGTATTAAGTTTGTTGACAAACGTTTCAATAGCATTGAGTTTGGTTTGACTCAGTTTTGGTTTGTAAATATCAAATACATTTTGATCGATGATGTTTGGAATAGCAACCAATAATACTTCTCCTGGTGCATTAAAACTAGTGCTAGTGCTGTGATTTAAACATTTTATTTTGTGCAAATAGGTAAACTTTTGCAATACGAGGTGCTCATAATCCCACAGTGTGATGGCTCTGTTTTTATGACGTAATCGTTCGCTAACTCTTCTGTAAAAATCCAAGTCACTTTCCTTTGGAAAACCATCAAAAGAAGCATACGGTTGCGTTACTGTTTTTACGGTTGCCAAACGATCTTCTAGTTTGGAAATACTTTCTGCTGGCATTCCTTTGTCCAAATGTTCCAAGGTATTTTCGTCATTTAAAAATTTGACTTCTACACCTTGCGCATGAATGTTGGCAAATTTTGAAACCGTATCATAGGTATTTGTGATAGTGCCACGAATCCATAAATAATCTTCTGCAAAAAGTGTGTTGTTTCCAAATTGCTTTGGAACCGTAAAGGCTACCAATCCTGCTTTTAAAAAGTTGTCGGTTTGGTCTTTGAGTAAATAGGCTGGTTTAAGGTTATACCATGTATTGTTGTATAGATATTGCCACGTCACAGTTGCCAATCCGTACGCTTCTATTGCATCCGGATTTTCAGAACCTTCTTCTATTTGACATAGTAATTGAATGTTTTGATCTGCCACTGCTTGATCGATTCCAATATAAAGCTGTCCTCCATTTTCAGGTGTTGGCACGAGCGCTAAATTAGCACGATTTACTTTTTTTATTCCAAATGGATGCTCATGATAGAGCGCCACTTGATTGCTCGTTTTAGAAACACTTTCTGAAGTCGTCACCGTAACTTTTAGGTTTTCCGCAAAAGGTGCATACGCGTTGTTTGGCAATGCCAATTCGTTGAGCGCGTAATAGGTGTAAATTTTAGCGTACGCGTCATGCAAAAAGTTATTTTGTAAGGATAATTGAATAAAATATTCGTCCGTTACTTTTGGTACATAACTTGTTGATGGCGGTAAAAAATGCTTAAACGTTACCGTGGAAGTTCCAAAGAATAGTTGTTGATCTTGTGGAATGACACCCGGAAAAACCCCTAAATCATCTGTATTTGCTGCGGAATCAACTTGCGATACGGCATCTTGTCGCACGCTGTCTGAGTGATCGTAAAAGAAATCTCGTAATTCATCTTGTCCGTATGGACGCGATCTGTCATCTGTTTTTCTGCCTTTTCTTTTTTTCCTGCCTTTTCGAGTCTTTTTTTCTTCTCGTGAATATTGTGGTGGTAATTCTTCCGCTTCTTCCCGATCGGCAATAGCTTGTGAAACACTTTGTGTCACTGTTTTGAAATTCCCAATATAACTTGCCAATGCTCTGAAACGTTTTTCGCCATTTCTTCCAGTAACTAGTGGTGTCTTGTTGTTAGTACCATCATAAATTTGCTTAAATGTAGTCGGTGGTTTTATATTGAGGTATTCCAAAATATAATGCTGGTAATGCTCTTCAAAATTGTCTGGCTGATCTTTCCAATCTAAGGAAACTTCAATATCTGTAATGGTTTTTCCAATCCATTCCGCTGCTGAAATTTTCAAATTTGCACGTTTTTTTGCCAACGGACCAAATGGGTAAAATGGATTGTCTGTTTTTATTTTTCCCAAATCATTTTTAACCGTAAGTCCCGCTGTATAAGTGCCCGTTGTAGTAATGTCTACTTTAGTTAGTTCCGCATTCGCGATCAGCAAATAGGTTTCATAAGCAATACTTGTTCTATTTTCTGGATTGAATAACACCCGAACTATTGGATGATTTGTATCGTATTTTCCTTCGTGAATTTCAGCATCATACCCAACAACTTTGTCGTCATCTTCGTTGAGAACTAGTTCAATGGTTAGCATATTATTTTCTACATCAGCACTTGTAATGGCTGTTGCTTCTAAAGTTACCCAACCTTTTTCACCTGTGTGTTCTACAGTGATGAGTGATTTTATATCTTCATCCGTACTTAATGATGTGTACGAAGCGGCTAGTGTAATGCTGCGTTCGCCTTCTGTTAAAAGCAATGATGGCGCACTTACCGAGAATCCTTTTTTGGCGAGATTGCGTTCCATATCGCCGAAAGGCAACCATGAAGTTCCTCCATTTTCAATTTCACCACCTTCACCATCACCAGAATTTGCTATGGAGGATGCATGCCAGTTTGAAATTGCTGGATAGGTATATGTATTTTTTAATGCGGCAACTTTAGCTTTATTGATGACAATTTCTTCTTCAAATTTGTAATGAATGGTATTTCCTTCGCTGTCTTTTCCAGCTTTTACCAGAGTTTCATCAGATAAGAATTGTTGATTTGCATTTTTAGCTAATTCGAATATTATATATGCGTGATCAGCTTTTTCGTCGTTTTTCTTGAGTTGTAATACTTCTTTGTAATAAAAATCGAGATGTCTTTTTGTGATTTGATTGAAGCGTTCTTTGCTTTGATTTAGTAGTTTTAAGAACGCTATGAATAATGCCAATTGTGGCGTAATATCTCCTTCAGTATAGGTTTCAATTACTTCTTTGATTTCTTCAGCAGCATTGTGAAACGGTTCCCAAGTTCCGCTTGGATTTTTGTAATCTTTGTTTGTGTATAGTTGTACATGCTTTGAAAATTCTTCTGCAAAGCTCATCCAATCTTTTACTTCAAATCCCATGAGTTTAACATTCTCAGGATCGAGCAAAGTAAGGTAACGCTCTTGCTGTGTGGTGCCTTCGCGTAACTTGATTAGTGTATTTTCTGTACAATCGTTTTGCATGATTATATGTCTGTTGCTTCTGTTATGTAATAAGGGAATACAATATTTCTTCTCGTATTTGTTGCCCGTATCATGTATTCTATTTTGATTAAAAACTTCCCTTCTAGGAAATTTTGTGTGTCGAGTGCTACTTTGATGACTTCAATTCGCGGCTCATATAAAACAATGGCTTCTTTGATTTGATTTTTCATCATGGTGGTTTGCGTCGCATTCAGATTTTCGAATATTTTATCTGTCATATCACAGCCAAATTTTGGACGCATTACCCGTTCGCCTCGTCGGGTAGTGATAATTATTTGCAAGCTTTGCTCAATATCTTCGATGTCAGATACGATTTTTACTTCTCCTCGTTTTTCAAGAAATGTTGGCGGGAAATCCCAGCCTTTTCCTAAGTATGTTGCTATTGATGAATCCATTTTTTTATCCTCCTATCATTACGGTTGCACATCCTAATACGATACTTCCGCCATGCGCTGTGGAATCGCCCATCCGCGCGGCTGGCATGCCTTCTATGAGTACAGTTCCCGAACCTGCTACAATGCTATCTGGCGGTCCTGTACATACACACATATCTCCTACTTTTGCTGCTGGCAATCCGCCAATTAATACCGTTGGGGCGCCTGGTGGCAATATCGGCCCGCCAACATGTGGTACTGGACCTGTTGACATTGGACAAACGTGCATATCAGTGATTCTAGCGGCTAGTGACATGTGTTATTTTTTTAGTTTTTTAATTGATTTGAACCATTCCTCCTTTGATCGTTGTTGATGCCGAACCTTCTACGGTGGCAGTAGCGCCTTCTGCTTTGAATTCTGCAGAAGCGGCTATTTCAACATTGATTCCTTCCATTTTGATGTCTCCTGTGGCTTTCATAATGATGTCTTTTCCAGATTCCATCGTGATGCCATCTGCATTCATGGTGATGATATTGTTATTTTTGTCTTTGAGTGTGATGACGTCTTCATCGTCGTCAATTGTGATGATTTTTTCGCCGGGTGTTTCTAACGTAATACTCTTCAATTCGTCATTCATCGTGATTTTGATTTCACTTTTCGTCATGATTACTTTTTCGAAGTTATCATCTGTGTATTCTACGGGAGAAACATTTGTATTACTGAATAAGGAACCTAATACAATCGCCTGATTTGGATCGTCATTTAAGAAGCCTATTAATACTTCGTTTCCTATTTCTGGTAGAAAGTGTACGCCAAATTCTTCTCCAGCATGCAAGCTTAGTACACGTGCCCAAACACCTTCTTCTTCAGCGCTGATGATGGGTAATTTTACTTGTATTCTGTGTTCTTCTTTTGGATCACCTTCTAAGGCAGCAACCACTCCTATTTGCAATCCGCTAATGGCTGGCAACATTCCTGAAGCGGGTAATTGACTTACTTCAAAGGTTTCTGCAAACCATTCTGGGTTGAGTCCAAATTGTACGGTGGTCATCCAGTTTCCATTGGTAATGGTATGATGTACGCCGCTTACAAATACATCGCCGTTAAAACGATCGCTCATTCCTGCAAGCGTAATCATTGTGCCTGGCAACACCAATTCCGTACCTTGCACTTTTACCGTACCACATATTTTTGCCAGTTGCTGGTACATACTTTTAGATTCTACCCACGATGTTAATATTTCATCTGGAATGTCTCCTGTATGTGAAAGTGAGATACTGTTACTTCCTGCGGCTTCCGCTAATATTCCTGCATCTAAATTTCCCGCACTGTTTAGATTTCCGTTTTCTGCTGTTTTGGTAACGATTTCTTGGTTTGAATAGTTCCAAGAAGAGGCTTCAAAAGCGTCATATTGACTGCGTGCGTCTATTTCTGCTTCAAATGAAAATACATTGTCTCCAAAGGTTGCGGTGAATACACTTCCGCCAAATTCTGGTGTTTTGATACTGATTTCGCCATCTTCCACAAAACATAACATGTTGTTGATTTGCGCTCTGCATTGTATAAAATCCCAATCGGTTGCTTGGTATTGTACAATTTCATGATGCGTATGCGATGTTGCGGTCATGGTGCCGCTGAGTCCACTTTCTTTGATAATTTCTCCTACCACATCACTTTCCGTAACTTCATAGAAGATTTTGTTTTTTCGTGCTTGTGTGAGCTTGAAAGCTTCGTCTTTACATTCAATGATGAGATAGTTTGTTTCACCAGATGATGAGATAGCGTGTTTTGTGATGATTCCTTTGAAAAGTGTTTTGTCATCAAAATCATAGCCACCTTTGATGTGAATTTTTTCTCCGGGCGCAAATGATGGTGCGTTACTTGCTTCAAATTCTTGAGTAACGCTGTCGCCATCTACAATGACTAAGGTTGCTGTAGAGATTCGGTTGCAGGTACGTTCTACTGTAATTGTTTTTACGCCAAACGTAGCACTTACTTCTTCTTCAGCATCACCAATGAGCACTGTAAAAGTGACTAAGCTTTGTTGTTCTGTCGCTATGTCTCCAACTAAACTCATGCGCTTTGCGTTTTATTTAATGGTGGAAAAAATAATTCCGTTCCAGGTTCAAGATTTCTAAAATTGAGTAGGTTGTTTACTCTGGCAACTTCTAAATAGTATTTGGAATCGCCATATATTCTGTACGCCATTAATGGTAACGTATCACCTTCTTTTACACGTCTGATATGTGTTAAATCGGGAGATTGTTTGTTAACTTCTGCTTCCCGCAATGCGTCTGCTGTACTGTCTTTGCAGGTTAGCGTAGCTACTGCTCTGATAGGATATCCTTTGGAATTGAAGAGCTTGTAATCAATGTCTAATTTGATTAGAAAACATTTTAGATTTAGCGATCCCCAAGCGACTTCCAGCTCATACGGCATGTGCATTTCGCCTTTGTAGGTGACTAATTCCTTAATTTTATCAACCTCAGCGACCACATTGCTTTCATCGGCTTCATCATCTTTGAACGGATTGAAACCTGCAATATCTGCTGCAATACTACTGAGCGTATCTGCCAAGTTGAGTCCAACAATGTCAAAGATTCCTGTGGCATCAAATAGTAGTTTGAATGTAAAATCGCCCGGTTTTACTTTGACAAATTTTGGTTTTGTCCCGCTCGAATTTGCTGCTTGATCTTGATTGTACTCTACAGCGAATGTTTCCTTGTAGCCTTCCGGATTGATCACTACTGTTATTGGATCACCAGTTCTGTTGCCTTTGTCATCAAGTTTGTAGATGAGCATTTTTTCTAATTCTCCCAGTATAGACATGGTTAGCGTTCTTTTTTATTAGTCATCATTTTGGATACAGCGTTCATAATTTCGTGCGAAGTCCAATTGGTTCGTTCTTCTTTCACTAAAGATATTTCCTCTTCTTTTTGAGCATTTACGTTCACCTTGATGCGCAAGTTTTTTATTTCGATTCCCATTATAGTAAGAGTTTAAAATAGTCGTACTTGAGTTCCATCGTTTCTATGAGTATGCTCTGCGTTTCTGCGTTGAATTCTCCCAATTCATATTTGATAGGATAGGCACCTACCACATTCCATGTTTTGATAGGAATGTGATTTTCACTCAACAACACAATGATGAGGTTTAATCGCTTGAAAGTGAAGTTTTCATAGGCATCTTCGCACCAATTGGCAACCGATGAAGGCACACTTTTCAAACCTCTTTTCAGCGTAAGCGTACTGAATTTTAATCCTTTTGGTATTTCATGAACAAATCTATTTTCTCCACCTTCAGCGTAGGGTTCTGTTTCTACCGTTACACTTAACCCAGATACCGATTGAAAACTCATATCTACTGGATTTGGTAGTAGTCCATTGAAATAGACTACAAAGTGAAAGCCTGAAACTGGATATTTAAAATTGTCAAAAAGTGCCATGTGGATTATCCTTCATTGATTACTTCTACGCCTTCGTGTACTATGGTGATAGATTCTACCGCCACTTCACTTGCTTCCGCTTTTAAGTCTGTGGATTGAATTTTCATCGCCCACGCATTGAGTACTTTCCAAACAACCACTGGCGCATGATTTTCGTCTAATAGACTGATGGTAATATCACGACGTTCGGCAGTGTTGAGTTTGTTGGTTTTCATCCAAGCGAAGAATTCATTATCACCTCTAAACACACCTCTTTTGAGTACAATATCTGTGTACTTAATCATTCCGGGCATGTTAATTTTGCTGTATTGCGGACTTGATCCTTCTCGGTATTCTAGCTTTTCGAATTCCATATCTAATCCTGTAACTTCTTGAAAGCCGATTTTAGTTCCTCCCCATTCTACTTGGAAGTGAAATTTTGGTAATGGATATACTGCTGACATAATTTTATATTTTTAAATGAATTTATTTATGCTTAATTTTTATAGAAATCATCTATGATTCTTGCATTTTGTGAGAGAACTTCAACACGATGAATTCTGCTGGACGTACTACTGCCATCCCGATTTCAATGTTCATGATTCCGTTTAAAATATCATCTGCTGTCATTGTTTGGTTGAGTCCAACTTTTACATAGTACGCATCATCGGTAGTTGCTCCTGCTAAGGCACCAGCTTTCCATTGATTTGTTAGGAAGTTTTCGATCATTGATCGGATACGAACCCACGTGTTTGCGTCATTTGCTTCAAATACAAATTGATCACTTGCTTTTTTCACAGATTCTTCTACCATGTTAAAGAAGCGTCGTACTGAAACATAACGCCATTCGTTGTCGTTTCCAGCGAGTGTTCTTGCGCCCCAAACCATCACGCCTTTTCCTGTGAAGGAACGAATTGCATTGACTGATTTTCCAGCTGTGGTATCTACATTTAAACCATCTTGAATGTCATTTGTAACTCTTACCGTTGGTTTTACTACATAGCTCAACCCAACGTTTGCCGGAGCTTTCCAGACACCTCTTGTGCTGTCTATTCGAGCATATACACCTGCAATGGCACTACTTGGTGGCAATTCCATTGGTAGGTTATTGATCGCTGTTTTTATTTGGTTGTACACAGAATTGTCTAATGTTTCTACTTCTGCGAGTGTTTTTCCTTCTAATATTCCTGCGCTTCCGCCAGCTGTTACAATAGCGTCTATTGCAGTAATGATGGTAGCTACTCTTGCTATAATTTCTGTAGGAATGTCAATTCCATCCACATTTGCGTTTGCACTTGTTCCTGCTGCATTTGCTTCTGTTTGATCTGCGGCAGTTGTTAAACTATCTTTGTCACCTTCTAAGTCTATGATAGCTTGACGTAAATGAGAGGTTATTACTGGATCTAGCGCATTTACGGCTGTTGTTGCTGTTCCTTTTAACCCAGCGTCTGTAGTTGACAATGCAGCATCTCTTCCTGCTTTCACTACCGTTTCCGATTCTTTTATTACATCTTCTATGTGACTGATGATATCATCAATAGCACTGATTACATTTGGAACTTCTGCTAATGCGTCTGCATCATCTCCTGCTGCGGAAACAGCTGTTATTGCAGTTTCCATCGTTGCTTCTAAATCATCTAAAACAGTATCAGTTTCGTAACCATCAAGGATTGCTTTTGCCGCTGTTGCTTTTGCTTTTGCAATTGGAGCTGGTGAATCTCCACCTGAGTGTGTGATGGTGATTCCAGTTTCGCTTATGGTATAGTTAAGAATCGTTTCTAGGTATGGATAATAGGCTGCTCCGTATTTTACGTAGTCTTTCCCTAAACTGATTCCATTTCTTAGAGCGCCCACATTTGGATCTACAGAAGTAGAACCGTCATATCCTAAGGTATCGATGATGGTGAATCGATCTTGTAGTTTGTTACATTGCGTTAACGCGTCATTGTATAAACCGTAGAATGTTGTTTCATCTATTCCATCAGTCTTTGTTGCATCTGGAAAGAGTATGAGTGTTGGCTCATCAACTTTTGCAATTTCATCTAATCCCGCTTTTAATGCTACTGTGTCTGCTATGGTAGTCACAGCGGATTCTGCATCTGCCAAATCACTTCCATAACGACCTACAGAAACAATATAACAAGGCCCACCACCATTTGCAAAGTATAATTGCAATGAATAGTACATTATAAATGGTTCTTTGCTTGTTGGTTGTGTTACTACGATGGATTGATTTCCATCTACATCTTCAGTTACAGTGACATCAATTGACGTTTCTGCTTTGGCACCACCAAAAAATCGTTCGTATTCTAATAGTGATGTAATTCGTGTTGGTAGATTGTTGAGATCGCCCGCGATTTTGTTTGTAGCTTTTTCTGTATATCCAATAAATGCAGGAATAGCCGTTTCAACTTGTGCTACGGAAGGCGGAAATTTTACAATTTCCTCAACGTAAACTCCAGGTGTTTTTAATGTACTAGCCATAATATTTATGTTTTAAAAGTTTTGTTAGTATTATATTATTTGATTTCAAAAGTTAAAGTGGTCGGTGTTTCTATATTCGCTTCTACAATATTGAGTTGCAGAATTGCGTCGGGTTGCGTACGTTCTTTTATATTGCTGTTTGTGGTAATGGTTCCTTCCAAATCAGCAGCACTGTATACTACAAAATCATTGAGTGCTAAGTTGTTCCAATTGGTTTCATTTCTGTATTCTTGATCTGCTATTGCGTAAAATTCTAAGTCAATATCTATGACTTCTGGAAGCCAATTTGAAAATGTGCGATCGGGTGATGTGGAAGCATACCCTACAATTCGTTGATCTATGACTTCTTCTCCATCAATTAGTAGTACTTCGTCCACTGTTTCTGCCACAAATGCTTCTTCTTTTTTGTAGATAACGACTAATCCTTCTGGAATCATTTTTACAACAAGCCTGTATGCAGCTATAAGTTCCGCCGTTTCCTTACTTGGATATATTTTGACATGTTTTTCTGCTTCCAAGGCATTTTCGTGCTGTAATTTTATGGTTGCCAATGGCGCATATATGTAATTAAACCTACTCATTGTGTTTTTCTTCTGCTCCGATGGAAGTGATTACAGCTGTTAATTTTTCTATGTCTCTTTCTATTGATGAAACTCTCGCTTTGTAAATGACATTCGGAATTTGTTTTCCGCCTAGCATTCCCCATATATTATTGAGTTGCTCAAAACTTGGAGAGCAGAGTTCCATATTGAGTTCGATATCATCTTCATCGGCTGTAAATACAAATTTTCTTTGATGTTGAAAGAATTTTATGGTTCTATAAATTACCGCCACTGCTTTGTCATATTGTAACGTACAAGAGAATAGTAAGTAATAGTTTAGATGGATTTTCGGAAAACGCTTGTCGAGTTTGAAACTTCCTCCATTTTCTACTAACCGTTGATTCGGAAAGTTTTTTAGTGTGCTCTCTTCTTCTATTCGTATAATGGTTACCAAGAGATTGTCTCCGTTGAAACTATTTCCTTCGGATTGAAATTCTGCAACGTTTTGAGCTCCTAGTTTTACATTAATTCCTTGTAAATCATTAATGTAGATAACGAGCCCATCGGTACTTAGCTGTTCTACGAATTTGTTGATCATTTTTGCTTACTTGTTTACTCTGCACTGATATAAGAAACAAAACTATCAATCATAATGGTTTTTTTATAGAGTCAATTAGCTAATTCCGTATAGGAAAAACACTGTTTTATTTAGGGAGAAAAAATGAATTATTTTAGGAAAAACACGCTTTTTTATGTCTTTTGAAAAGTTTATGTTTTTAAAAATAATATTTTAATTCACTGATTTACATATTGTTAAAACAAAAAAAACATCTTCAATTGAAGATGTTTTTTGCTGCATTATAGTAATATTTTGCGCTGTTAGATTTCTTTTTGTACGACATTCCAGAGCGCTTCTGAGACTTTTTCAGGCGTTTCATCACCATTTACACTAACGATGTGTTCACTCTCTTTTAGTTTTTGAAATGCTTTATGATATTGCGATTGTACCGCTTTCAAATTGTCTAAGGTTTCGTAGATTTCTATGGTTTCACGATTGGCATTGATACGTTTCATAGCTACTTCTGGAGAAACATCCACAAATATATTGACATCAGGCTTTAAGATTTCTGCCGCCATTTTGTTGGAGGCAATGACCCAATCCATGTCTATGTGTGCGCCATGATAGGCATATGAAGAAAAGTAATATCGATCGGTAATGACCGTATAACCGTCTGCCAGTTTTTTGAGAATTCCGTTCGTTTCGTGTAGGATATGATCGAGTCTGTCTGCTACAAATAGTGCTGCAATAACTTTTTCATCGGCTTTTTCTTTTCCGCCCAGAATGCTTCGAATCATTTTCCCGATGCGCATATCTGTAGGTTCAAATGTTAGGTATACTTTGTGTCCTTCTGCTTCTAAGCGTTTGGCAATATTTTTTGCTTGTGTACTTTTTCCGCTACCGTCAATACCTTCTATGGCGATAAATATGTTTTTCTTCATTAAATGCTGCTTCTAGCTGTCAAAAATAAACATTAAATTATAGCAAAGTAGCATCTTATATAAAATTACTTTTAAGATGATCCGTATAAAAACTATATTTTAAAGCGTTTTATTTGTTGAATGAATTTTGAAGGATTTTGTTGATTATTTATTATGATTAAAAATCGGGAGATAATTCTATCAATTTTTTCTGAATGCCGTAAATGACCAATCCTGCAACATTTTTAGATTCAGTTTTGAGTAATAGATTGTTTCGGTGTCCTTCTACCGTACGTGGGCTAATGAATAGCTTGTCGGCAATTTCGTTGGTTGTATATTGATTACAGATTAATTCTAAAATTTCTTTTTCCCGCTTTGTCAATAGGTTGTTGTCTAAATCGCTTTTGATACGCTTGCTTTTTGCTGATAATAAATTTTCATGAATGATTTTTAATACACGTTCGTCATAATAAAAACCTTTTGCAAAGACTTCATTTATGGTATGCACCACTGTTTTTGGTGATGTATTTTTGAGTAAATATGAAGAAGCTCCTACATCTATCATATTCGTTATAAACGATTTACCATCATAACTTGTGACAGCAATTACTTTAATGTCTGGATAATTTTTTTGCAGAATTTTGGTGCTTTCAACACCATTTAGTAGTGGCATTTTCAAGTCCATCAATACTACATCAGGTTTTTCTGTAGCTATTTTTAATTTTTCGATTAAATCGGCACCGTTTTCAGCTTCAAAAACAATTTCAAAATTTTTAATTCTTGTCAGTATGAATGACATTCCAGCTCTAAATAAAGCCTCGTCGTCGGCAATAGCTATTTTTATAATTGGTGTGTCCATGATGTTATGTGTTATAGTGTAATTTCTACTTCAACTCCTTTTGATTCTTCACTTTTATAAGTGATTTCTCCATTTAATAAAGATACTCTACTTTCTATGTTTCTGAGTCCTAGTCCTTTTTGTATGCTAATGGTACTCGTATCAAAACCTAGCCCGTCATCTCGGTAAGATAGGGATAAGTTTTCTATTTCTGATTTGAAATGCAGTGCTATTTCTTTGGCTTTTCCATGACGCATGGAATTGTTCATGAGTTCTTGTACAATTCTAAATACGTGCAGTTCATCACCATTAGATAGCCTCCCTACTTGATATTCAATTTTAGAAGTAACATTTACTTTTTTGCTATTGCTAAATTCGTCACATAGTTCTTCTAATGCGGCTCCTAAGCCAAATTTTTCAAGAATTGGCGGCAATAAGTTATGCGCAATTTTCCGAGAACTTTCAATGGTTTTGTTGGTGACTCGAAGTATATGATTGATAATTTCTTCTGTTTCTTTTGGAGTTACACTTTCTTCTTCTATTAAAAAGTTAGCACTTAATGAAACTACATTCAGTTTTGCACTAATATCATCGTGTAAATCTTGTGCAATTCGGTGTCGTTCTGCTTCTTGTGCTACAATGGTAGCTTTGAGCATTTCTTTTTGATGTACTAATTCTAATGTTCTTTTTTCGAGTTCTTTTTGGATAATTTTTTTTCTTGATAGATAAAAGAATAATATTAAGGTGAGTCCCATGACTAATAATAGTATGACACCAAAAATTACAATCGTTATGACTCCATCTTCTTCTAAAAAGAGTTTATCCATTAGATACTTTTATTTGATAGATTATTTTTTCTTCGATCATAAAACCACTGCGTAGTAATGATTATTTGAAATACTAAGTAAATGAAAGCATTTAATATCCACAAAGCAACTTCTACATTTCTAGCTAATTTCATTCCAACATTTGCAATTGAAAATAATAAGATTGTTCCGAGTAAATAGATAAGTACCCCACTGTTTACTAGATAAAGTTTTAGTTCACTATCTGATATATAATGAAAAAAATAAATTATTGAATACAGTATTAATACACTGGAGGTTACAATGACACCAACTGTATTATATTCAAAAAACAATTGAGGAGTCCAAGCATATTGGACTCCTAATATTGTTGATATAATAGCTAGTGCAATCAGTATAAATTTTCGTTGTTTTTTTCCTTTAAAAATGGCATAGTAGAAAAGACTCAACATTAAAAATTGTGCGACTAAATATGTATTCGCAAGAAATATATTCGGTATTTCTAATTCAAATAGAATAGTGCCTGTTATTTGATTGATTGCCATACACACTAAATAAATTGAAAAAAACCTGTATGCGAAGTCTTTTGATACTATAAACCTTGAATATAAAACAGCGTTTAACAATAAGACTACTGTTGAGCTATCAGAAAAAATATCTAGTAATGACATTAATTATTCTCCGCCATTTAAAACATTACCATTACCACACTGTTGCGGACATGGTTTTGTATGATCATATACAAACTGACCATTTTCTTCGTCAATCATATCATTCCCTTCACTATTTACACCTACAATAAGAAGGTGATTTTCTCCTTCTCCATCAATACCTAAATAGCCTCTCATATTCGTAATCCCAATTTCCAACATAGCTTCAGTAATGTCTCCCATCGGAATAAAATACCCATTAATATCTTGGATTACTTTTCTTTCTCTCCAATTCTTTGTCCATATAGCTGCTGTTGCCAATGGGATCGCTTGAGGAGGATAAACGATTCCTTTTTTTTGTTCATTAAATTTTGAATCCATAATAGTTATAATTTTGTAGTTAGTAAGGCTTAAAAATAGTAAAATATATTCTTCTACATTCTACATTTCTTACTAAAAAAAATGTTTTCTATTTATAATTACGTACTTCTACCTGTTTTTCATTTTGAGTAATTTACACTTCTAATATATAACGATTAAATCTATATATTTGAATAGTAGCATTTAATTAAAAAATGCTATATTTATATTTTTAACCTTATAAACTATATTTTTATGGATCCATTTATCGGACAAATCGTTATGTTTGGTGGTAATTTTGCGCCAAGATCTTGGGCATTTTGTAACGGCCAACTATTAGCAATTTCACAAAATACTGCTTTGTTTTCAATTTTAGGAACAACGTATGGAGGTGATGGTAGAACTACTTTCGCATTACCTGACTTACGAGGAAGAAGTGCTATTCACCCTGGAACAGGACCTGGACTTTCAACTATTAGATTAGGACAAAGAGGCGGTACTGAGTATCACACATTGACTATTAATGAAATGCCAAATCACTCACATAGCGGTGCTACTTTAAAAGGAAGCATTATGGTGAACGAAGAAGATGGTGACTCTAATGATCCAAACGGAAGAAATTTTGGATTGATTGATGCAGGTGCAACAAATGCAAATGCTTACAACTCTGCTGCTAATGACAAAGCGATGGCTGTAAATTCTGTGGGTATCTCAGGAAATACATTGGCTACAGGTGGACAACAACAATTCTTTATTAGAAACCCATTTGAAGCAGTTAACTATATCATTGCATTATTTGGTGTATTTCCTTCTAGAAACTAGGGATTGTTTAAAATTAAAATTATTAACATTTAAAAAAATATATTATGAATCCATTTTTAGCGGAAATTGTAATGTTCGGAGGAAATTTTGCCCCAAGAGGTTGGGCATACTGCGACGGACAATTACTTTCCATAAATGCATATCAAGCACTATTTTCTCTTTTAGGAACTACGTATGGTGGAGACGGAAGAACAACTTTTGCACTACCTGACTTACGAGGAAGAAGTCCAATTCATGCTGGACGTGGACCAGGACTTACAGATATTAGACTCGGTCAAAGAGGCGGTGTTGAAAATATAACACTAACTATTTTAAATTTACCTAATCACTTTCATAGCGCAGGAACAATGAAAGGTTCTATCATGGCTAATGAAGAGGATGGAGACTCTAATGATCCTAATGGAAGAAATTTTGGATTAATAGATGGTGGTGCTGTTACTGTGAATGCTTACAACTCTGCTGCTAATGACAAAGCAATGGCAGCAAATTCTGTTTCTGTTACTGGGAATACTGGAACAACTGGTGGGCAACAAGCATTTAATAGTAGAAATCCTTATTTAGGTATTAATTATATTATTGCACTTCAGGGAACTTTCCCTTCTAGAAACTAAAAATTTTTAACATAAATTCAAATACTTCTAAGGTAAAATGTGAAAGTTTTCTTTAGAAGTATTTTACTTAAACTTACTATTAAAATCCCACAGTGCTTACAGCGCTAAACTAAATTTTAGTACTTTTGCACAAAAACAAATTCTAAATATTGACATTATGAAAACAAAATTACTTTTTATATTGGTTGCATTACCAATTTTTTTAACAACAAATGCCGCATTTAGCCAAACAACTTTGGTTGCTGGTGATATTGCGATATTCCAAAATCAGGCAGATACTCCAGATGATTTTGCATTTGTAACATTTGTGGATATTGCAGCTGGAACAGGAATTTACTTTACTGATTGTGGTTCTACTACATCTGGTTTTGTAGCTTGTACTGAAGGTGCTTTTAAATATGTAGCTCCTGCTGGCGGATTAAGTGCTGGAGACATTGTAAGATTTGTAGGCGATGCTAATTTTTCTTCGTATTCAGATGGATTGATTACAGGATCTATGGCATTAGCGACTTCAGGTGACCAAGTTATTGCCTTCCAAGATGCAACAAATGCAGCTGGAGGAAGTAATGCTTCTGCTACCCCTACATTTTTATTTGCTATAAATAATTCTTCAACACTATTTACAGGTACACCACCAGATTCAAATGAAACAAATTTACCTCCAGGTTTAAGTGATACTGGAAGTCCAAGAACAGCTTTAGGAGTTGGTGCTGGTACTGGAGTTGATGTTGAGTGGGATAATACCATATATAATGGAACATACGATTTTTCTGGATTTGCTACAGAAGCTCAAGCACTTGCTGCTGCAAAAATAGCCATGACAGATCCGGCTAACTATACACAAACAGATGATATTACTACCGCTCCATATACTACAAATGTAGCTGCAATCCCTGCTGCATTGAACATCATGACTTTATCGAACGATGAGTTTTTAAGTAATTCATTTGCGGTATATCCAAATCCATCAAACGGAAACATTACGATTCGTAATTCAGGTGTAGCCTTACAAAATGTAACGATTACTGATTTGAACGGTCGTACCATGGGAACGTATGAAATGAACGGAGTGACAGGGAATGCTGATTTAAGTTTAAACTTAAACACTGGAATGTATTTCATGCAGTTAACATCTAACGAAGGTGCTTCAACTACAAAGAAATTAATTATCAAGTAATTTATTCTTGATTTTTATATAAAATTGAAAAGCGGGTACTTGATGTATCCGCTTTTTTTTATGCCTTTTTTTAACCGTTGTTTTATATATTAATCACATTAGCCCGACAAAAGATAAAAGACCGCTACGCTATTAGATAATAGAATCTAGACTAAATAATAACTAATGTATGTGATTTACTTTTAGTTTTTACTAGCAATCCATTCGGCTACTAAATCGCTTAAAACATTTAACGGAACAGCGCCATTACTCAAAACTACTTCGTGGAATTCGCGAATATCAAACTTCGCTCCTAGCGTTGCTTTTGCGTTGTTTCGCAATTCAATAATCTTGTTCATTCCCACTTTATAAGCGGTTGCCTGACTTGGCATTACAATGTGACGCTCTACCATTTTGATGGCATCCGATTCCGCATTTGGTGTATTTGTAATGTAGTAATTGATACCTTCTTGACGTGTCCATTTTTTAGTGTGAATTCCAGTGTCAACAACCAATCTACACGCGCGCCATAATTCCATTGCCAAACGTCCAAAATCTGAATATGGATCGCTATAAAAGCCCATTTCTTTCGGAATAAACTCAGCGTATAATCCCCAACCTTCTACGTAGGCTGTATAGCCACCTAATTTTCTGAACATTGGTACGTTTTCTAATTCTTGAGCGATGGCAATTTGCATGTGATGTCCCGGAATTCCTTCGTGATACGCCAACGCTTCCATTTGGTAACTTGGCATGGCTTCCATTCGATACATATTTGCATAATACGTGCCTGGGCGCGAACCATCGATTGCAGGTTGTTGATAGAAAGCTTTTCCAGCTGATTTTTCACGAAATGTTTCTACGGCTTTTACCCGAATATCTGCTGTTGGTTTTGTGATGAATAGTTCCTCTAAGCGAGATTTCATGGTGTTGATGATATCCGTTGCTTTGTCCATGTATTCCTTTCTTCCTTCTGCTGTTGCTGGAAAATAGAATTGTTTGTCATTTTTCATGAATACAAAAAACTCCTGCAATGAACCTTTGAATCCAACTTGATCCTTTATTACTTTCATTTCACTATGAATACGAGCTACTTCATTCAATCCAAGTTGATGAATTTCATCCGCCGTCATATTTGTCGTTGTTGTTCGCGCTAAAGCATTGTTATAAAATGCTAATCCATTAGGGAATTTCCATGCGCCATCTTCCTCGGTTGCACGTAGTTTTTGTGCTTCCAATACTAAAATTAAAGAACTGTACGCAGGTCTTACGGCGTTTAGTAAAGCTTCTTTTGCTGATTCTTCTAGCGCTTTACGATCGCCTTCTTCTAATTCTAATATGGCGATTTTAGATGTGAAATCTTTCCAAAGTGTGCTGTTTTGATTGCTATTGTCAAATGGTTTTCCTTCGATGATGTTTTTTGAATCATTTATAATATGATCAAACACGAATTTTGGCGGCATAATGCCCGCTTTCTCGCGTTCTTTTAAGTTTTCTTCCAGTTGTGCGAATAGGTTTTTTAAACCCTGTAAACGCGCTATATAAGCTTCTGCATCACTTTTATTTTTGATTTGGTGCATATTGATTAAAAACGCAGGGATTTCGGCTTGCATTCCGTGCATTTGATTCAACGGATAATTGTACAATCTGTATCGATAATCTTGGATATAATTGCTCATTCGTTGTGTATACAATTGATAACTCAACGCCGCAGATTTGTCTAACGCAGCAACCTCCACATTTTCATTCAGCCATTTTAAACGATCTTTTGCCGTTTGGAGTTCTTTTTCGTCTGCTGCTGGCGAAATATCATTCCATTTGTCATAATCAGTTTTATCGCCAATATAGGTTTGCATTTCTGGTGAATCTTTTAAGTCAAGCTTAAATTGCTCCTGAAACCAATTATTCAAACGATTGGAATGTTCGGTTACTTCGACTTCTGTATAGGTTTTTTTAGCTTCTTTTTTTTCTCCTTCACAGGCAATAAAACCCGCTATTAGTAAAAATAACACTATATTTTTAGTTATTTTTTTCATTATGAGTTGGTTGGTTTAGTTTTCTTTTTTGAATTTGTCAATACCTTCTTGTAACCACTTTTCATAAGCAACAGGATCTGGTGTATAGGCAACCTCTTTTGTTAAATCGTTTCCATTGACATCTTGTATTACATATAGCGGCTGCGCATTGGTATTGTAACGTACTTGCTGAAATTCTTTCCACTTGTCTCCTATGGTTCGTACTTTATTTCCCGTAAGTTTTGACTCGTATTGTTCATCTTCGGGAAGTTTTTTTCTATTATCAGCATATAAAGAGATTAAGACAACATCATTTCGAATCATGCTAAGAATATTTCCTTCTGTCCACACTTGCTCTTCCATTTTTCTACAGTTTACGCATGTTTTCCCTGTAAAATCTATCATGACAGGTTTGTTTACCTTCTTTGCATATTCCAATCCTTTTTCATAATCTAAAAAAGCAATAAGTCCGTGTGGACCTTCATGTGACACTTCTTCTTCTATTTTTGGAGCATTTTGTTTTTTTGCATCCGAATAATTTATACTTGCTTGTGCTCTCTTTTTATAGCCAACTCCATACGGCGATTCACTATTCCCGTTCATCGGTGGTGGAAATCCACTAATTAGTTTTAATGGTGCGCCCCATAATCCTGGTAACATATATATGGTAAATGCTAAGGTAAGAATTCCTAAACAGGCTCTTCCCACAGATATTTTTTGCAAAGGACTGTCATGTGGCAATTGAATTTTTCCAAATAAATACATCGCTAAGGTTCCAAAAATTGCAACCCAAATTGCTAAGAATACTTCTCTATCTAAAATATGTAAATCTAAAACGATATCTACCATAGATAAGAATTTGAACGCAAATGCTAATTCTAAGAATCCTAAAACTACTTTTACTGTATTTAACCAACCGCCCGATTTTGGTAAGGAATTCATCCAACCTGGGAAAACAGCAAATAATACAAACGGAATTGCAATAGCGCATGAAAACCCAAACATACTTATGATTGGCGTAATTCCTCCAATTGTTGCAGCTTCCAACAATGCGGTTCCTGCAATTGGAAATGTACATGAAAACGAAACCACTGCTAAAGCTAATGCCATAAAAAAGATTCCGATAATTCCACCTCGATTCGATTGTTGATCTACTTTGTTCATCCAAGAATTTGGCAACATAATTTCAAATGCGCCCATAAACGAGAACGCAAAGATGATCAGTACAAAAAACATGATTAAGTTAAATGGAACTCCAGTGGAAATGTCATACATAACATTGGAACCAAAAAGTGCTGAAATTGCCGTTCCTAATCCTGTGTAAATAACAATGATGAATAAACCGTAGAGTAACGCGTTCTTAATTCCAGAAGCTCTTGTTTTACTTTGTTTGGTAAAGAAACTCACTGTCATTGGTATCATTGGAAATACACATGGCGTTAGTAATACGCCAAATCCTAATCCGAATGCTATAAAAAACGTTGCCCATAAACTTCTTTGTGATGATCCTTTATCTTTTCCCGATTTACTAACTACAGCCGCTTTTTTTAAGTCAAACTTAATTTCTTTTACCGTGGGCGGTAGGCATTTTTCATCGTCACAAACCATAAATAAAACTTCTGCTGTAACTTGTTGTGTTGCAGCATCAATTACTTTTATTTTTTGCGTAAACGTGGCTTCTCCTTCATAGAACGAGATGTTTTTTTGAAATACTTTGTCAAATACTTCTTTGGTTTCGGACTCGGCAACTTTTCCTACCACTTCAAATCCTTTTCCAGTTTCTAAAAAAGTGAATTCTGTTGGAAAAGGGCCATCATCTCCATAACTACGTTGCGAATATAAGTGCCATTTATCTTCTATGGAAGCTTTCATGACCAATTCATATTCCGTTTCTGATAGTTTAGTTACCGTTCCAGACCATTGAACAGGATCAAATACTTTTGGGCGTTCGTTCTGAAAAACATTCTCAGTAGTTGCTGATCTTCTCGGAATTTCAAACGTAAATTCTTTTTCACCCAACACACATTTTTCATCGTCACAACTTTGATATATAACTTCTGAAGTGATGGAAGTCAACGCAGGATTTAGGATGTTTACTTTTTGCATAAACGTAGCTTTTCCTTCAAAATAGGTCAATTCTGCTTGAAATACTTTGTCAAATTTTGTGATTCCTTCGCTTTCTTTGTTGTTTCCAACAAGTTTGAAATCATTGATTTGTTGGATGGAATCGTACATAAATTCTGTTGGAAATCCACTATTCTCCGTTAAATACTGAGAATATAAGTGCCATTTGTCTTTAATTTCCGCTTTGTAAATGAGGTTAAATTCTGTGTCCGAGACTTTTTCAATTTCTGAAGTCCACTGTACTGGATCATCTTTTTGTGCATGCAGCATAAAAATGGGTACACATAGAAGTAATAACGTAATTAGTTTTTTCATTTGTAAATAGGTGTTGTTTTAACTACTTCATGAAATTCGCAAAAGCACATTTCATTGCAATGTAAACTTAATAATTGTGTTTGTTGGTTGGGTTAATTTGTAACGGTTATCAGAACGTTTGCCAATAATCCATATAATATCTTCTTCGTTGCATAGCAACCATTGGTTTTCTTTGTCAATCAGCGAGTACTTTTCATCTTTGAAGTATTTGCTTAGCTTTTTTTTTCCTTGCATTCCCACTGGATAAAAATAGTCTCCATTTTTCCATTTTCTTACGATTAAGGGAAACTTTAACAACTCTTTTTCAACATAGCATACATTTTTACTTTTGTCAGTCATGCTCGTAACTTCTTCAATCTGCAATCGAATTGGTATTTCTATACTTGATGCTGAATCATTTATCAATACAACTTCAGCTATTTCTTTTGTATTGTCCTGTTTTTGTAATAATAGAAATTCTCTGTCTTTGATCAATCGATAGTTTTCTGAGAATAATTGCTTTCCACTTTGTCCTTCAAGCAATGTCATTAGATCATTTCGCACTTTGAAACCATAACTTCGCATCAATTCATAAAAATAGGCGATTGGATATGCTGATTCGTGCACTTTTTTTAGTGCAATCTTATAATTTCCGTCTGATACTTCTTTGACAAGTTTTTTGCGATATGTTGAAAGACTGTAACTATTTATGATTTTGCTTTCGCCTAAATGTGCTTGCGTTGCTTGAAAGTTTTCTAAAAATGTTGGATGCAGTTCTTTTAAATGCGGCACAATATCGTGTCGAATTTTATTTCGCAAATACTTGGTAGAAGCATTGCTGCTATCTTCTCGCCATTGCAAATGATTCGCTTCTGCATATACTTTTATTTCACTTCGCGTGAATGGTAACAGCGGGCGTACAATGTTTCCGTTTTTTTCTGGAATACTTGTCAAACCATCAATTCCTGTGCCGCGTGACAGATTAATTAAGAAGGTTTCCAAAGCATCATCGGTGTGATGCGCTGTTAAGATATAATCGTATTGAAATTCAGTTGCAATCTTTTGAAACCACTCGTATCGTAAGTTTCGCGCTGCTATTTGAATGGATTCTTTCTGTTCGTCTGCATACATCTCTGTATCAAACTTCTTTACAAAAATCTCCACATTTAATTCCTTTGCCAGCGCTTTTACAAAACTTTCATCTTCGTCACTTTCTGTTCCGCGCAATTGAAAATTACAATGTGCTAATGCGATAGAAAAATCGAGCTTGTGAAACAAATTTGCCAACACTACGCTGTCCAATCCGCCACTGATAGCGATCAGTAGTTTTTTGTCTTTCAAAAACGGAAGATTCGAAGCAATATGTTTTTCTAAATTTCCTAGCAAACGAATAGATTAAACAGAGTAAAACCCTTATGATTCATACGATTCCCAAAGATAATTAAATAGGTGAATTATCCGTAAAAACGGCTTGAAAATGTTTTTATTCTAATGGTAGTTCGGAATATGAGTCAATGTCTTTATTTTGATAAGTATTCTTTTTCCGAAGTATAGCACCAATTTTTCGTTAAGAAATTTTCGAAACTTACCTATTCTAAAATAAAAGTTCAAAAATAACAAAGATTAATACGCATATTCTTTATGTCCAAGTTTTGTTATTAATTGATAAGAATATATAAACTTGGTGAAAAACAGTATTTAAATATCTATAATCTTTTTTTCAATAGCCAATCTTATCAATTCAGCAGAAGTTTTAACATTGAGTTTATACATAATATTTCTTCGATGTGTTTTTACAGTATGCATACTAACAAATAGTGCTTCTCCTATCGCTTTACTATTCATGCCTTGCGCCAAACACTTCACAACTTCTTTTTCACGGTTTGACAACTCATCTACAACGATTTTCGCCTTGCCTTTACCTCTAAAAAAATCAAAGACTTGATCATTTATTTTGGTGTGAAAATAGTTTTTTCTTTCACTCGTTATTTTTATTGCTTCTACCAATTCTAATTTAGAAGCGTCTTTTATGATATAACCTTGCGCTCCACTTTTTAAGGAATCTCTTATTTTTTGTATGGACTGATGCATTGTAAGCATTAGTATTGGTTTGTTAAACCCTTTTTTCTTTAATAAATTTATAGTGGCAATTCCATCAATAATAGGCATATCAATATCCATTAAAATGACATCTATTTCAGTTTCTTCCAAAATTGTAGGAACAAGATTGCCATTTTCAGTATGTGCGGCAACTTTGATACCATCTTCAGGTTTAAATAATGATGTTACGCCTTCAGCAAACAAATGATGATCATCTACTATTAATACTTTTATCATAACTATATCATATTTGTTTTGATTGCAATTGGCAAATCAATATTTACAGTAGTTCCACTAATTGCGTTACTATCAAATGAGATACTACCTTCAAAATGAGTAACTATTTCTTTTATCCCTTCTAATCCCATACCATCAGACTTTTTTGATGCATCAAACCCTTTACCATTGTCTTGAACCAAAATATTGATTAGGTTTTCATCATTAAAACAAGTAAGCAGTATAGATAGTTTAGTCGATTTTGCGTGTTTTAGTACATTACTTACTAGTTCTTGTACTATTCTATAAATTATAATTTCACTTTCAGAATCTATAATTCCATCATTCATAGTTGCCGAAAACTCAACTTCTAGTTCTTTAGATTGCTGTAAGTGAACCGTTAACTCTCTCAAAGCAAGCACAAGTCCAAAATCTTCAGAAATTCCCATATTTAAAGAATGTGACATGTTTCTAATATCTGCACAAGCTTGGTCTACTAAACTGATGAGTGTTTTATGATTCGGAATAGCGTTTTCCTCTATTCTACTTATATTAACTTTTATCGTTGCTAATAGACTTCCAAAATGATTGTGTAACTCTTGAGCCAAGCGTTTTTTCTCATTATCTTTCCCCTGAATCATAGATTGCAATACTTTCGCCTCATGCGTTTTGAGTAAGTTTTTAATCTTATCATTGTGTGCTCTTCTTTCGTGAGAAGCTATGAGCTTGGTTGTTTTAAATCTTTGACGAAAATATAATAGTACTGTTATTGTTAGGATTAATAATATGAACGCAATTACGATATAGTTTGTATTTAGCTTTTCAAGTAAATCAATTTCTTTTTCTCTTAAATCAACTTCAAAATCTGTACGTACGTCTGCTATTTTCTTTGTCTGTTCTTTATTTTGCACACTGTCTTTGTAAACAATGTATTCTGTTTGGTATTTTAAGGCTTCTTTATAGTCTTCTTTCTTGGTGTATAATTTTGAAAGTAATAGTGTAGCATCTCTTATTTGTTCTTTCAAACCAAGATTCTTAGCCATTTCTATTGACTTCTCCGTATGAAATATAGTCTCCTTAATCCTGTTTTGCTCCAAGTAAATATTCCCAAGTTGGTTGTGATAATCAGCCATTCCAAACTGATCTCCAAGAGGTTTTAGCATGTTGATAGCGTAGAGCAAATTTTCTTCTGCTTTAGCATAGTTTCCTTGTTTCCAATATACCAAAGCTCTATTACCAATCGTATACGCCTTACCAATGTCCATATTTATTTCATCAAAAATTGGCTCTGCTTCGTTGTAAAGTTCTAACGCAGTGTCTAGTTTTCCTAAGGAATAATAATTAAAGCCTGTATTTAGTAATGCAATACAAAGTCGTTTATTAATTTTGTGTTCTCTAAAAATATCAATTGCTTTTGTTTGATAAATTAAGGAATTATCAAAGTCTTCATTAGCTATATATGTGTTTGATATTTCACTAAACGCTTCCGCCTCAAAAATTGGGTAGCCTTTTTCAGCGGCTAGCTTAGCGCTTTCAAAAAGACTTTTTATAGAGTTTTCTAAATCACCTTTGAGTCGATGCGCAACACCTTTTATATTATAAACTTTTATTGCATAATAAATAGATTTATAATTTTTAGATCTTTTTAATAGTATATCTGAATATGCAAATATTTCTTCTGGAGAAGACGATTTTACAATGATTTGATATAATAGTGTTGTCGCAATTGAATCTGAAAGAATTTCTTTTTCATTATATATGCGTTTTAAACTATCCGCTACTTTTTGATTTTGTCCATGCAAATTGAAAGACACACAAAAAAGGAACGCAATTATAGTTTTTAAAATCATAAAATATAAATTAAAAGAATATTAATCTTGAATAACGCGAAGCACTGGATCTACAGTAAAGTCAAATTTTTCCCATGTATCTTTTGCTACTTCATATTCCAATGTCATTTCAAGAGAAAAAGGTAGTGATTCAGATATTTCTTTTGGATCGACTTCTATATAAAAACTAACAGGTTTATTTTCAGATCCTAACTCCGGAATCGTTTTTATATTCTTATTTGTGCATCCAAAACCCTTAAAATTTAGCTTGTGATGGACAAATAAAAACAATGGAACTATTGTAAAGTAAATTTTTTCTTTTGTATCTACTCCAACAGTAAACTCCTTAATAGGGTCTCCTAAAGACATAGAACCTTGTGAGTAAATAAGAATATTACGCAATACTTCTTCTTCAAAAGTCTCAACAATTCCTAATTTTAGCTTCTTCAGTTCTTTAGCACTCTTTTTTTTCTTCTTCTTCTTCAATTTCTTCTTTTCTATTACCATCTCACCATGAAGTTTTATGATGTTGTCTGTATTTGCTTGAAGAAAAATGTGTCTGGATGTATTCATATATATGAGGTTAGTTTATAAGTAAATATATAAAATATTATGACTTTTTTATGAAAAGAAAGTTGCTCTTAAATTTAAAGAGCAACTTTTCCTGCTATTGTTTGAGGGAAATGAATTCATATTATCCAACAGGTGCTACAGACATCTGCATAATAGTATCATTATAATCATTATCTGAAGCGTCTTCAGAAGATATTTTATATACTGAAATACCTGGTGCAATAAATTCTTCTTTTTGTTGAGATCTACTTGCTGGTTCTAATGTAGCTCCACCATCTTTTGAAAATTTGAAAACAAAAGTAACTGTTGCTGGTAATTTAATTTGCTGTGTATAAAATTCACTCATTGGCTTACCTTCTCCTGATCCTGAAAATTCTTGAGAACTTGGTCCATCATTAGCATCAATAAATGCTGCTACATGTTGTTTAAAAGTTGCATTTGTTAATCCTGTAATTGAAACTAATGCGTAACCACTTCCTTTAAGTTCTACTACTTGTCTATTATTAGCCATACTATATTTATTTTATGTTTCTTACTCTGTTTAAAATAGGCTTTTCAGATACCGCCTTGTTGTAATTTAAATGCGCATTATAAATTAAGAACAGGACAAAATTGCGGTATTTTAGAACGTAAAACATCATCCGATAGAGGTGTTTTTTAGGATACCCCAAAAGAGGTAATCTTGTAGGATTTGATAGTTGTTTTACATTACTAGCATACGAAACTTATGAAACAAGACCGTTTCACTGATAGCACAAAGACAATAAACAAGAGAATATATTTTAACAATGGAACTAAAAGTAATCGTTATTGAAGTATCTAATTAGTTCTTACTCCAACACTTCGCGCATCGCTTTCGCCTTTGGCTCGTATTCTTTTCCCCAAGTATGACACATTTTTTATCAAAAATTTTATTGATGATTTTGATTACAGTTGAAATTCGTATAGTTTTAACCATACTTCACTAATTAAAATAAAAAATATGAAACTTGAAATTGACCAAAATACCTATGAAGAAATTGCCAAAGTGATTCATAGTGACACAAGTCCGGTAGGCATTGATGCAAAAAAGACGCATATATTAATCCTTCACCAACTCCAAGAAATAAACAACCGATTGGAGCGTATAGAACAACAAATGGCAAAATAAAAAAAGCAGTTACTCCAACACTTCCCGCATCGCTTTTGCCTTTATCAAACATTCTTCATATTCTTTCTCAGGAATGGATTTCGCCGTAATTGCGCCACCAACAGAATAAGAAACGTACTTTTTGCTACTGTTATATAGAATAGATCTAATGACCACGTTGAAATCGAAATCATTTTCTGGTGTAAAATACCCGATAGCACCCGAATAAATACCGCGTTTGGTTTCTTCTAAGTTTTCAATGATTTGCATGGCCGAAATTTTTGGCGCGCCTGTCATGCTTCCCATAGGAAACGTAGTTTGTAGAATTTCTAGAGGATTTTGTGTTGCTGACACTTCTGAAGTTATCGTAGAAATTAGTTGATGCACTTGATTGAATGTGTATACTTTGCACAATTCTTGCACCTTCACGCTTCCTTTGGTAGCCGTTTTTGCGAGATCATTTCTGACCAAATCAACAATCATCACGTTTTCTGCGCGTTCTTTTTCATCATTTTGCAACGCAGCTGCTATTTCCGCATCTTCAGTTGGATCTTCCAAACGTTTCGCAGTTCCTTTGATGGGTTGCGACGTGAGTTTTGTACCCTTTTTCTTGATGTAGCGTTCTGGCGAAGCCGAGAGAATGTATTTGTCATTCAATCGCATATAGGTAGCAAATGGCGGTTTTGAGATCGAATTTAGGTGTGTATAGGTGGATAACGGATCAATTTCGGAATCTTCTGCATAAAATTCTTGACAAAAATTAGCTTCGTAAATGTCACCACGATGAATATGCGCTAATAAAGTCGTTACTTTTTCGTGATATTCGTCTTTGTGAATGCGGAGTTTTATTTTTGGGCGATGTTCTTTGTTAGAATCGTCATGAGTAAAGACTTCTGGATCGATTTTAGTATTTAAAATGGCTTGAAGATCTTCTTCCAATTCGTCATCAACCATTGGCAAATAGTGAAGTTCTAATGTATTTCCTTTGAGTAAAAATATTTTTTTAGGTTGAAAGAAATACAATTCCGGAAAGTCTAAACCATCATAGTTTTGTGAGACTAAATTTTCTACATCATTCTTTAAATCATACGATAAATAACCAAAAAGCCAATCATTGGTCATTTTTTGATATTCGTCTAATTTCTGAAAAGCATTCACATAATCTGTTTGTAAAACGGTAAGTGCATCAACGGCTAAAATAGCATCAAAATCACGAGTATGTGCCTGATAATCATTTGAATCGAGCCAAGACACTTCATGATAGTGTTGACTCCACAACAAGAGTTGTTGTTTAATGTTTACAGTACTTTCTAGGGAAATTTTTAACGTGACTCTCAAGAATTCAAGTTTAAGCTGCTAATTTCTTAATTAAAGATCGTATTGCCAAATGTTTGTTGTTCTTTGTTAGCCTTTAGCCTTTAGCCTTTAGCCTTTAGCGAAAATAGTTTTTATTCAACATTTAAAATTTTATTTCCAATACTTTAAAACTTCCTCAATCCCTTTCTTTATTCCGCTATCATAATTTCCATTTTCAAATTCAGGAATTATAGCATTTGTAATAATACTGTCACGAATGATTTCTGATAGTATCTTCTCTGTGTCTTTTGCTATTCCAATTCCGATATTTTTAAAGGATTCACTAACCGTTATTATAATTCCGTTGTTTGTAAATCCATGATCGATACTCCAATCTTTGTCTAACTTCTCTTTTGAAGGAACTGTTAAAATCAAAATCTTTTTTCCACTTTCTTTTTTTAGCTGAACTAAATATTTTTCCAATTCATTGTTTTGTTCTTTTGTGAAAAGTTTCTCCAAATCATTTACATAAGTATCAGGTTTGACTTCCTTATTTTTTGGCATATCAGACAAATCAAACTCAATTTCAGGTGGTTGTGTTTTTTCATCGGTCTTTTGCTTTGAATCATTACAAGCAATTAAGCTCATTAATAAAACTCCGATTATAAATTTTATGATTTTCATTTTGTATCGTATAAATTATATTCGTTTGTATTAAATTTCATTTGTTAAACATCACAATGCTCGCCTCATTTATTTTATCAAAACTTATTCTCCAATTTTAAAAAAGCCCTAAACGTTTCCATTTAGGGCCTTCTATATGATGAACAAATTGCTTTTGTGTTAAGCGTTGTTCTGTATTTTGATTAAGTTTAAAGCAGAACCTGCATTGTACCAATCAATCTGACTTTGGTTGTACGTATGGTTTGCAATGATGGTGTCTTTACTTCCGTCTGCATGCACAGCTTCAATTGTTAACGGCTTTCCTGGTGCAAATTCGTTTAAGTCTACGAAGTTGAAGGTATCATCTTCTTGAATTAAATCGTAATCGCTTTCCGTTGCAAACGTTAATCCTAACATTCCTTGTTTTTTAAGGTTTGTTTCGTGAATACGTGCAAATGATTTTACTAATACTGCCGCCACACCTAAGTGTCTTGGTTGCATTGCCGCATGTTCACGTGATGAACCTTCTCCGTAGTTATGATCTCCCACAACAATGGTTTTGATTCCTGCTGCTTTGTAGGCACGCGCTGTTTTTGGAACTGCGTCGTATTCACCATCTAACTGATTTTTAACGAAGTTCGTTTTCATGTTGAAGGCATTGACAGCACCAATTAAGGTATTGTTGGCAATGTTATCTAAATGTCCACGGAAACGCAACCATGGTCCAGCCATAGAAATATGATCCGTTGTACATTTTCCATGCGCTTTGATGAGTAATCTAGCGCCAGTAATACTATCTCCAAGTGGAGTAAAAGGCGTCAAGAGTTGCAAACGCTCCGAATCGTCCTTTACAGAAACTTGTACATGACTTCCATCTTCTTCTGGTGCTAAATATCCGTTGTCTTTCACCTCGAAACCTTTTGGTGGCAATTCCCATCCTGTTGGTTCGTCTAACATCACTTCTTCTCCGTTTTCGTTGATTAATGTGTCAGTCATCGGATTGAAATCTAAACGTCCTGAAATTGCGATTGCTGCCGTAATTTCTGGAGACGCTACAAACGCATGTGTGTTTGGATTTCCATCTGCACGCTTTGCAAAGTTTCTGTTGAACGAGTGTACAATGCTGTTTTTTGGTGCGTTTTTAGGATCTGAATATCTAGCCCATTGACCAATACAAGGTCCACAAGCATTCGTAAATATTTTTGCGTCTAGTTTTTCAAATATTTGTAAAATTCCATCGCGTTCTGCGGTATAGCGTACTTGTTCTGAACCGGGATTGATTCCTAATTCAGATTTCATTTTTAATCCTTTGTCTAATGCTTGTTGCGCAACAGAAGATGCTCTTGATAAATCTTCGTAGGAAGAGTTCGTACAAGAACCAATTAATCCCCATTCCACTTGCATTGGCCAGTCATTCTTTTGCGCTCTAGCTGTCATTTCCGAACCAACCGTTGTCGATAAATCTGGTGTAAACGGTCCGTTTAATAATGGTCCTAATTCTGATAAGTTTATTTCAATAACTTGATCAAAGTATTGTGTTGGATTTGCATATACTTCTGCATCACCTGTTAAGTATTCTTTTACTTCATTTGCAGCGTCCGCCACATCACTTCTATCCGTAGCACGTAAATAACGCTCCATAGATTCATCATATCCAAAAGTAGATGTTGTTGCACCTATTTCTGCTCCCATATTACAGATGGTTCCTTTTCCTGTACAAGACATAGAAATGGCTCCAGGTCCGAAATATTCTACAATAGCACCGGTTCCTCCTTTTGCAGAAACAATTCCAGCGACTTTAAGTATGACATCTTTTGGTGCTGCCCAACCAGAAATTTTCCCTGTTAGTTTTACACCTATTAGTTTTGGAAATTTCAATTCCCAAGGCATTCCTGCCATTACATCTACTGCATCTGCACCACCAACTCCGATAGCTACCATTCCTAATCCACCAGCATTAACGGTGTGTGAATCGGTTCCGATCATCATTCCTCCTGGAAATGCATAATTTTCTAAGACTACTTGATGAATAATTCCTGCGCCTGGTTTCCAAAACCCAATTCCATAT
>CAYGPQ010000052.1:0-31341 GCA_964351775.1 uncultured Kordia sp.
ACGGCTAAAAACACCACAATAAGTATCATATAAATAACGATTTCTGACATGAATTTGATTTTGCGTAAAGATAGTATTTTGTATTGATTGTAGATTTATGATTTGTGATTTTTGAAGTCGTTCAAATCAAGAAAACAACCCTATCATATCATTTTCAGTACGTTTTACTTCATAATTTAGCATACGTATCAATTGTTTTTTCTTCTTCATGATGAATATCATTTTATATGAATGCGTTCGATTCTATTTTTGGAGTATGAATTTTAAAATGATAAAATCATGAAAAAAGCAATATTATTACTTCTAATTACTGTATTGATTCCAATTTTCGGGAACGCACAATCTCTTGAAAATCTTGATTATATTTCACCATTTCATAATGACTTAGCTGCTATTCAAAAAGATGGTCAATGGGCTTTTGTAGATCAAAAAGGAGCTATTGTTATAAACTTTAGAAATGATTTGGTTGCGACGACATCTACTGATGTAAACTATCCAATTTTTAAAAATGATAGATGCTTAATCGTAAAAGAAAAAGAAGGCATTTCGTATTTTGGTTATATCGACAAAACTGGAAAAACGGTGATTGAACCTAAATTTTTGAATGCAATGAATTTTAATAATGAAGTAGCGATTGTATTGGAATTAGAGAAACAAAATGTTGGGAAAAACAGCGTGTTTAATAAAGATGTAATTCATTACCAATATTATGAAGTACTCATAGATGTGGATGGAAATATAAAATACTACCTCACCAAAGATGGTGTGAATATAGCGTTAGATAAAAAATTTCTCACAAAGCCTCCGCATTTCACATCAAAACAGATTTCTGAAAATTTGTATGCTGTTTTAAATGAAAACAAGAAATGGACACTTATAAAAATTAATCTTTAATACACTTTTAAAATGAAAGCAAACTTGAGTTTAGGAAGTGTCTCTGGCATTAAAATTAACGTGCATTGGACTTTTTTCTTTTTAATTATTTGGATTGTTTTTGATGAATTAAAACGAGGAGGAACAACTGAGAGTATTTTATTTAACATAGCCTTTATTTTGGCAGTTTTTCTTTGTGTGGTATTGCATGAATTGGGACACGCGTTAACGGCTAAACGGTTTGGTGTTCAAACAAGAAAAATAACATTGTTGCCTATTGGTGGCGTGGCGAGTTTAGATAAAATTCCAGAATCTCCAAGGCAAGAACTCTTAATCACTATTGCAGGCCCAATGGTGAATTTGGTCATTGCTATTTTGCTTTATTTTATCATTCCTGTTCAAGAATTTACAGATCTAAATTTTAGTGAAGCATTCAATGTGTTAAGCAAGTTTACACTGAAAAATTTTCTTTTCTATTTGTATATAGCAAATGTAGGATTGGTTATTTTTAATATGATTCCTGCATTTCCAATGGATGGCGGTCGAATTTTAAGAGCATTAGTAGCTATGAAAACGAATCGTGTGAAAGCCACGCAAATTGCAGCAAGCATAGGGCAGTTTATTGCGGTTGTTTTTTTATTAGTTGGGCTATTATATAACCCTTTTCTCATATTTATTGCGCTTTTTGTTTTTTTAGGCGCGTATGGAGAAAACCAAATGGTACAACAATTAGCTTTACTCAAAGGACACAGCGTTGAAGAAGCCATGTTAACAAATATTACAACTTTTAGCCCAGATGATGCTATTAGTTTGGTCGTTGAAAAAATTATCTCTGGAACTGAAACTAACTTTGTGGTGATTGAAAATCAATCTGTTAAAGGGCTATTGTATCATGAAGATATCATCAATAACTCAAACAAAAATATAAAGGTTGGCGACATCATGAATGCTACTTATAAAGCAGTCAAACCGTCAGATGATCTAAAAAAAGTATACAATCTTATTCACAGTAATATAAAAACTTTTTTCCCTGTGATCGATCAAGGAAATTTGGTCGGTGCTATTGATTATAAAAACCTATCAGAATATATGCGTTTGCAAGCTAAATTATCATAATAAACATGAAATTATTCCCATTCCTTAGTATCGTTTTTATGATTTCATCTTGTTCCCAACAACAGGGTAAAACACTCCCTGAGCAACGAAGTTTAACAGAATCTGTATATGCTTCGGTTACGATTCAGCCCGATAGTTTATATGAAGTGTATGCCATTGTTGCTGGAATTTTAGACAGCAATTTAGTGGAAGAAGGCGCGTTGGTTTCTAAAGATGATGTGCTTTTTCAAATTATAAATAGCACCCCAAAACTCAATGCTCAAAACGCGAAGTTTAGCTTAGAGTTAGCACAGGAAAATTACAATGGAAGTGCCGCTATTTTAGGCAGTATTAAAGAAGAAATTGCAGCAGCAACACTCAAGTATAAAAACGATTCGATTAATTATTTTAGACAGAAAAATTTATGGGAACAAAATATAGGCTCAAAAGTAGCTTATGATACTCAAAAATTGAATTACGAATTGGCATTGAACAGTTTAAATGTGCTCCATAGTAAATATAATAGAACCCAAAACGAATTATTGACCGCTGTAAAGCAAGCCAAAAACAGTTATCGCTCGTCGTTAATTGCAACAAAAGATTTTACAGTTAAAAGTAAGATCGACGGAAAAGTGTATGCTATTTATAAAGAGCCAGGCGAAATTATAAACGCCCTAGAACCATTAGCTTCTATAGGAAGTGCAGCTAGTTTTATTATTGAAATGTTGGTTGATGAAGTAGATATTGTTCGCTTGTTTTTAGGTCAAAAAATCGTGATCAATTTAGATGCTTACAATGGCGAAATTTTTATGGGAACCATCTCAAAAATTTATCCTCAAAAAGATGAACGAAACCAAACCTTTAAAGTAGAAGCTGTATTTGTAAATCGTCCAAAGGTGTTATATCCGGGACTTTCTGGCGAAGCTAATATTATTATTGCACAAAAAGACCATGTACTTACGATACCAAAATCGTATCTCATTGATGATACTAAAGTGAAAACGGACGAAGGTTTAATTCCCATAACCACAGGCTTGCAAAATATGGAGTATGCGGAAGTATTATCAGGTATTACGAAAGATACTTACATCTATAAACCTACACAATGACCAACTGGAAAGTTATATTAAGCATTGCTAAAACGCATTTACTCACCAAAATTAAGCAAACTTCAACGGCTGCACTTGGGGTAACTTTTGGTATTGGTGCCTATATTACGTTGGTTTGTTTTATGACGGGTTTAAATAATATGTTAGACAATCTTATCTTAAATCAAACACCACATGTGCATATTTATAATGAAATAGAACCATCAGTTAAACAACCTATTTCTTTGTATGACGACTTTAGCGAGAGTTTTAATGTGGTACATTCTATCAAACCGAAATTAAGTCAGAAAAAAATTCATAATGCGCTGCCTATCATCAAATATTTAAAAGCAAATGAAAGCGTTTATGGCGCACTTCCACAGGTGAAAACACAAATATTTTACATCGCTGGCTCCATAGAAATAGGAGGAAACCTCACAGGAATCAATCCGTTGGATGAAGCAAAATTCTTTAATATGAGCGATTATATCGTGGAAGGTTCTGCCGAAGCGCTTCACAATACGGATAATGGAATTTTATTAGGAATTGGAATCGCCAAAAAAATGTCGCTAAAAGTAGGAGATCGTGTGCAAGTAAGTCCAATAAACGGAGGAATATTTCCTTTAAAAATCGTTGGATTTTACCAAAGTGGTATTGCTGATTTAGATGCCATACAAAGCTTTGCGAACATCAAAACCGTACAGCGTATTTTAGGGAAAGCACAAAACTATATCACAGATATTAATGTAAAATTATATGATATTGAAAATTCAATTCCGTTGTCGAAACTAATTGAAAAACAATTTAAGCTGACCGCAATCGACATCAAAACCGCCAATGCCCAGTTTGAAACCGGAACAACCATACGAAATCTTATCACGTATGCCGTTTCCATTACGTTGTTGATAGTTGCCGGATTTGGTATTTACAACATACTAAACATGCTTATTTACGAAAAAATGAACGATATCGCCATCTTGAAAGCCACTGGATTTTCAGGCAAGGACGTACAACTCATTTTTATGAGTCAGGCTATGATTATTGGTTTTGTTGGTGGCGTTTTAGGATTGCTGATTGGTTTTGGATTGGCGAATTTAATTGGGACGATTCCGTTTCAAACTGAAGCATTACCAACAGTAGAAACCTATCCCATAAATATGAATCCTTTATTTTTCATTATCGGGTTTTCATTTGCGATGTTGTCTACGTTCTTAGCAGGTTATTTACCCTCAAAAAAGGCTAAAAAGATAGATCCAGTTAAAATTATAAGAGGACAATGATATGAACATAGTATTAGAGGCAAGACATATTCATAAGTATTTTAAGAAACCGCAACTTTTCCATGTATTAAAGGATATCAATTTCACGATTAAAAATGGTGAATTTACTTCCATCATGGGGAAATCGGGTTGTGGGAAATCAACCTTGCTCTATATTCTTTCTACAATGGACACCGATTATGAAGGCGAATTGTTCTTAAATAATCAACTCATCACAGGACAAGATAGACAGTATTTATCCTATTTACGGAACAAACATATTGGTTTTGTGTTTCAATTTCATTATTTATTAGCTGAGTTTACAGTATTGGAAAATGTGATGCTCCCCGCTAGAAAATTAGCTGAAAAATCAACTCAAGAAATTGAACATGATGCCGTGCAAAAACTAAAAATGCTTCATATAGATCATTTGGCAAAAAAGCGTGCGTCACAAGTTTCAGGTGGCGAAAAACAACGAATTGCTATTGCAAGAGCCTTAATAAATAATCCTTCCATTATTATGGGCGATGAACCTACGGGGAACTTAGACAGCTATAACTCTGAAAATGTATTCAATATTTTCAAACAATTAAGTAGTGAACAAGGTTTGTCACTTTTGGTGGTTACTCATGATGAAGATTTTGCAAATAAGACCGATAGAATTATCGAAATGGGCGATGGTAAAATTATTAGCTAAATGATAGTATACTGATTCGAATTCCTTTTTTAAACTGTGGATGCATCCAGATGTAATCTTCGCGTTTTAAAAATTACGATAATTTCAATAAAAAGAGCTAAAATGATGGCAAAGTAGGCCGAATATAGAAGATTAGCAATGACTTTATTCATAGAAGTCGCAAATTCTCTAGTTGTGTCCTCATTCACATCTCCACGAATTATGGCATCTAAGTCACCTAGAAATATGCAAATTAAAATTAGATATAAAATCAATAATGCATTACAAACTAAGAAGGTGTAGTTGGCAAATTTATTTTTAAATCGAGTACATACAATTCTTGCAAAATAGATAGCTGTGGTCAAGAGAAGTATTGAAAATAGCGCCAAATATACAGTTGAAGTCACGAAGTATGTATCGTGTACATTAAAATCAACAGTTGTATCTCCTAAAAAAATATCAAATCCAAATTGTGTACCAATAATAAGAATAATGCCAAATATAGTGCCTGCGAGATATAAAAGTTCTTTTTTCACGTTTAATTTTTTAGTGTTTGTATCATGTATAAAAGTTGTTAGGAAAATAATAATACAACATCATCTGCTGATAAGTGTACTTCTTTTTCAAACTGTAAACCAAGTTTATTCAGTAAACCGATAGAAGCTACATTTTTAGCATCTGTAATGGCGACAACTTTATCAATACCTAAAGTGTTTTTAGCATAATGTAAGGTTGCTTTGGCAGCTTCAAAGGTAAAGCCATTACGTTCATATTTTGGTAATAAAGCAAAACCAATGTCAATATCTTCCAACGAATCTCTATTTACCAAACCACACATGCCAATGGGTTTGGATGTTTCTTTGAGTTGCATCAACCACAAACCGTAGCCGTTTTTTTTGTAACTTTTTTGTAGACTAGTTTGAATATATTTCTGAGCTGCTTCAAGCGTATGAATATTTTTATCGCCAATAAATTCAAGCCACGATGCAGTGTTGACCAATTGCAATATAAAATCAGCATCGCTCAATATAAATTCGCGCAAGCGTACACGCTCGGTTTCAAGTATTGTTTTCAATAAATAAAGAATTAAGCATTAAAAGTATCGAATTAAATCACAAACAAAAAACTAGGATAAAATTATTTTTGGCACGGAAGTTGAATTATGGTAAAATGTAGCGCGGTGAGGACATTAGACAGAGCTGGTTACTCGAATTAAAGAGAGTCGCATTACAATTTTGGTTGGTTAGTTTAGTAAAAAAACGTTTCACGCTTGTGAAGCGTTTTTTTATGGCAAATAATTGCTAATTTTTAAAGAAATTTATTTTATCCCAAGAAACGTTTCGTTCATCACAGGTCATTTTTTGTTCATCACTATTTATATGGTGATTTGTCACAAAGCCTTGTAAATCAATTAATTTATCTGATTAGATATATACTTTTGAGTTGTTAACTTAAAACTATAAATAAAATGAAAACACAAAAATTCAATTGTATTAAAAAAGAAGTTACACTTCAAATTGTGGGAGGAATTACAGATCCAAACCTAGATCCTGATGCGGTTTACGTTACGCCAGTTGCCGATCCTATTCCTGTAGATGGTCCAGGAGATACAATTCCTGTAGACACAGCAGAACCTAGAAGACCAAGATAAAATTACCTAAACCTAAATGTATTAATTAAAACAATTTGAATTATGAAAAAACAAAACATTAAATCATTGAGACTAAACAAGAAATCAATTTTTAACTTTCAAACAATTGAACTAAAAGGAGGACGAACAGGAAATGCTTGTGGACCTTCAAAGAATTGCCAATTTGTAACGGTTGTACATACTTGTGGATATTCATGTGTATATAACTGCTCACTTTCTATTATTCAGTGTAATGGCTAATAGTTATAGTATTCAAAAGTGCTTCACCAAAAAAAATGAAATATAGTATTGCTGTTTTTGGTGAAGTACTTTTTCTAATCAATCAATAACCGAATCAAATCAATTCATAAAGAATGTCCATTTTAGCTAAAATTTAATAGTTGAAAAATCGTTTTGGCACGGAAGTTGAAATATAATTATTGTATTACGATGTTGACATTACAAAGAGCTGGTTACTTGACGTAAAAGAGTCGTATTACATTTTGGTTGGTTAGTTAGTAAAAAAAACACTTTGCACTTGCAAGGTGTTTTTTCTTTTTTAAGAAAACCGTCTTTTATTTAACAGAAATCGGCTTCTTTTTAACAAACGCTTGTAACGTTTTGGCATGGAAGTTGACTTATAGTTTATGTAACACGATGTTGACGTTATACAGAGCTGGTTACTCGAAATAAAAGAGTCGTATTACATTTTGGTTGGTTAGTTTTATAAAAACGTTCTATCGCTTGATAGGACGTTTTTTTTTATGATTTTATAATAGTACTAATGGTTGGTAAGACAAAAGCTAAAATCAATAATAGGAAAGAAAGAATTTTATCTGAAATCAAAACATGTTCATTTTTTGCGCCGAAAGAATCATTTATTTCGTCAGAACCTCTAAGCCATAAATAAAAATCTCTACCATGAATACGATTACTGATTATTTTACAGATGTGGTCGCAAATAGTATAGATCAGAATGGTACTCAAACACCACAAAAACGCATATACATTTAATTTTTCAACATTCACGAAACTGATGTAAACAATTGCTACCATAAGGATAGTTAAAGAAATAATCCAACGAAATTGAAACGAATTCCACGATTTTTTTCTATTAAATAATAAAAACATATTGATTCCTATAGAAATTATAAAACCGATTAACAGTAGTTCGTCCAAAATCTAAATAAATTAAGAATTATTCTTCACCTTAAAACTTCCCGAAGTGGCATCAAAAGTAATCAAATCGTTAGGAAACAAAGCTTCAAAAACACCTTGTGCTATCAACTCGCACGGTGTTCCCGAAAATACTTTTCCAGCATTCATCACAATCATTTCATCACACAACTGAATCGCTAAATCGATTTCATGGGTAGAAAACAACATGGTTTTTTGTGTATCGTGCGCTAATTTTTTCAACAAATTCAATACGTATGCTTTATGATACATATCTAAATGTGTTGTGGGTTCATCCAGAATAATCATGGACGTATCTTGCGCCAACGCGCGTGCAATCATCACTTTTTGCAATTGTCCATCACTGAGCGTATAACACTTTCTATCTTTAAATTCGAGTAAATTTGTCTTCTGCAAAGCACTTTCTACAATTGCGTGATCGTTTTGAGAAAGATTTCCAATCCAATTGGTATACGGTTGACGACCAAGCGCGATGAGTTCCAAAACAGTTAAATTTTTAGAAGGTAATTGTTCGGTCAACACCAAACTTATTTCTTTTGCCAAGTCAGCATTTGAATAGGAATGAAGCGACTTATTTTGCAACATAATTTCTCCAGAAATCGGTTGTTGAATCTTTGCCAACGTTCGCAATAAGGTAGATTTTCCAATTCCGTTTGCGCCAACGAGCGCGACTAATTTCCCTCTTGAAACTTTAAAATCAATCGCTTCCGCAATCACTTTGGTCGTCGATTTTTCTTGATAACCAATGCTTAACTGCGAAACGTGTAAAACTGGATATGTAGTTGTTGTGTTGATAAGAATTATTTTGTGAATGCTAAATTACGGTTTTTTTATTTCAGTTGTGAGTTGTGAGTTATCGGTTATGAGTTTTCATTGGATTCAAACCAATATACTAACAATCCAAGAAGTCTAACATTATAAAAGCGGTAGTGTAAAAAGATGTGAAGCACATAAAAAATCGTAGTTGAAGTTTTGTTTTTAGTTAGTAAACGAATAGTTTCGGCAAAACAAAAAATAACAATATGCACTCCTTTTCAAATAGTATCCAAAAAGAAATTAAAATATTATTATTTGGACTTTTATTAATTTCAACTTCGTGTAATTCTCAAATTAGTAAAGAATCAGAATTGATACTTGAAGAAACTAAAAAAGAGATTACAAATTACTTAGATTCTACGAATTATTATTTTGATTTAGTAATTGCTGATTATAAAAAAAAGATAAGTAATACAGAAATCGAAAAAAAATATAATCGGAAAATTGAACTTCTTGAAACAAAAATTGATCAGGCACTTGAAAAAATAAATAAATTAGGCAGAAAAGGGAAAATAACTCCAGCGCAGTATGAGAAATGGATAAGTGAGATCAAACTAAAACTATCGATAGATAAAAATGAAAAAATACAAAGCTTAGGAATCGATTTAGAAAAACTCCCAATTACACATAAGTATGAATTAAAACAACATTATTTAGATACAATCAATCATTTTTCCATGAATTTCCCTAATAATTGGATTGTTTTAGATAACTATCAAGACTTCACTTTAATCAGTGGTGGACCCATAGAAAATGACACGTTAAAACTAACTAAAAAAGAAGGTAAATTAGTACTTGGTATTACAAAACAAAAGAACAATTATTCGACAGAAGAATATTATGAAGGTAATTTAATAACTATCAAAAATAATTATCCAGATCTAAAGCTAATTGAGGAAAAGTCAATAGACTTAAACGGAATTCATGCGAAATATGTAATTTATGAACTTACAAAACAGAATAAAGAAAAGTTTACATCTCTTCAGATTTACTTTGTGAAGAATAAAAATGGATATATATTAAATGGGGTAAATAAAACTGAAAATTTCGAAAATTTTCGTGATTTATATATAGAAATTGCAAGAACTTTCAAGCTAACAAAATTGAAGTTGTAGCATATTTTTTACTTCAAAAAAAGATTCCTTAAATGATCTAGAATCAAGTTTAAGGTGACGATATTAAATATCTAACAAGTCTAACGATCTAAAAGTGAAACGCTCTAACAGCGAAGCGGTCTAACCTCTAGTAGCGAAGCGATCTATTTCAAAAAATCATCTTCCGCTTTCGAACCAACAACCAAATTACCACAGGCGCGCCAATGATTGACGTAATAGCGTTAATTGGTAAGGTCATTTCACTAAACGGAACTTGTGCAATACTATCGCAAATCAACATTAAAATTGCGCCAATGAGACACACACTTGGTACTAAAATTTTATGATTCGTAGTATTAAAAAACAAACGTGTAATATGCGGAACTGCTAATCCAACAAATGCTATCGGACCGACAAAAGCGGTGCAACTTCCTGCCATTAAACTTGTGGCAATGATAATGATAATACGTGATGTTTTAATATCAATACCTAAACTACGCGCGTAATTTTCACCCAAAAGAAACGCATTCAATGATTTTATTGCCCAAACGCTCAATCCGATTCCGAGAAATACTAAAAAGCTAAGAATACTTAATTCTTGTCCATCTAAATTCCCTAACGAACCCAATGTCCACATCATAAACTGTTTCAACTCTTCAGCATCACTAAAATAGGTCAGTACGCTTACAATAGCGCCTGTAATGCTTCCAAACATCAATCCGATAATCAATATTGACATGGTATCTTTCAAACGATATGAAACCGCCATCACCGTCAGTAATACCAGAAAACTTCCCATACTTGCCGCAATCACCAAACTATAACTCGATAATAAAAGGGAAGCAAAAAAACCACCAAATGCAGATGCGCCCATAATTAACAAGGCAACACCTAAACTTGCGCCAGAACTTAGTCCTAAGACAAAAGGTCCTGAAAGTGGATTTCTAAATAATGTTTGCATCAACAAACCGCTTAACGACAATCCAAAACCGACTAACATCGCCGCAATTGCTTTTGGTAACCGAATATCTAAAATCGTAATGCGCCACGTTTCTTTGTCAATTTCGCCACCTGTAAATGCAGCAAAAATTCCTTTCAATGGAATTGATACAGAACCTAGACTAATATTCATCAGAAAACAACCGATGAGCAGCAAACTAAGCACTATAAACGTACCTCGATATGTGGGTTGATTCGCCAATTAATTTAAGGGTTTAAAAAAGAAAGGTTCGTAGGTTGGTAACAAATCTGGATGAATAGCTTTAATGAGGTCTTTCAACACAATATCTGGTCGTGTTGGTGCTAATTCATAATAGATAGTGCCACCAGTTTCGCCAATGGTATTTCCAATAGTAAATACTTTTTTATGCTGGAAAGGATCGAATTGTGCGTACAATGCACTCGCTTTTTTTAGATCTTCATATGTTTGATAGCGTCCAGGCCCAATCCAAATTTCAGCATTTGCGGCTTTATCCAACACACTTTCTATGCTTAACGACAAACTTCCGGTTCCTTCGGAAGTTGCCCAGAGATAATCAGCATTGGCATCTTTTAAAAATTGCGCCTGAAAACTATCGCCTGCAGGCAAGTACCAAATATCTTTAAACATCGCGCCACTTAAAACAGTTGGTTTTGTAGTTGCTTTTTGTGCCAAATTTTTTGCTTTGTTATAATTTTGTTTAATCGTATTAAAAACTTCGGCAGCTTTTGCTTCTTTTTGAAAGAAAGGTGCAAAAAACCGAATCCATTCAGCTCTTCCAATGGGTGTTGCTTCTGTCCAATCGCCATTATACACCACGGGAATGTTTGCTTTTTGAATGGTTCTATACGTAGGATTTGTATTGTTGATCGAAAAACCAATGACGAGTTCTGGTTGTAAATCAATCACTAATTCAAGATTAATTTGATCGTTTTGCCCAATATCTTTCACGTTTCCAGCAGCTATCAACCTTCGTGTTTTTTCAGAAGAAATATAATCTGTTCCAGGAAAACCTACCAGCGTACTTTCTACGCCAAGCATTTCCAACATGGGAATGTGTGTGGTTGAAGTGACTACAAGACGTTCAACAGGCGTTAAAACGATGGCGTCATACGCATTACGATCTAAGGTAATTGTCGCCGCTTTTTCTCTTGGAATCAAAGCGTATGTAAAACCTTTATTCGCTTCTGGCCAAGGCGAAAGCACTTTGATTAGCGTGATATCTCCCAGTTTTTCAATGGTAAAACCTTTTGCATTCGCGATCGTACCTATTGTATTTTCCGTTGTAACTGGAAACGGATTCGTTGTTTCTTTTGTTTCTTTTTTTTCCGTTTTACACGAGAATGTGAACGCGCAAAGTACAATAAAAAGGCAATAAATAGATTTGAATGTTGGCATGAATGGTTTCGCTAGTTTTTTTCAAAAGTAATATTATTTCATGTTTTTGTAGATACATTCTAAAGAATGTTTATTTTCGCAACGAATTTTGGTTTCGAGCCTACGTTAGTATGTTTGAATTAAAAGGGAATCAAGTGAAGAGGCAACATGCTTCCATTCTTGAACTGTTCCCGCAACTGTAAGCATGTGCTGAACGCTTTTTTCAGTACCTCATTTTTAAAAATGAGTTGTTATAACTACATGACCACTGAGTATTCGGGAAGGTATATAACAAATTGCAAGTCAGGAGACCTGCCACATTTCGCAATTAATGTCAAACTTTCGGGATAAGAGTTTGCGTATGGAAACCCATACTTTATTCCCATAATACGAAAACAAATGAAAAAAACAGTACTCTCTGTTAGTGCTTTGTTATTAGCGTGCACCACTGTGTTTGCGCAAGAACAAGACAAAAAAGAACAACTTGATGAAGTTGTCATCTCAGATTCGCGTCATGCATTAAAACGTGAAAATTCAGGAAAAACGGTGATTTCAATTTCTAGTGAAGAAATCAAAAAAAATCAAGGGAAAACCGTTGCCGAAGTCATTAACACTAAAAGTGGCATTGAAATTTTGGGAAGTAGAAGTAACGCTGGACAAAATTTGAGTTATTTTGTACGTGGTGGAAACAACCGTCAAGTATTAATTTTGATTGATGGAATTCAGGTAAATGATCCTTCTTCTATTGCCAATGATTTCGATTTACGTTTGATTGCGTTGGATCAAATTGAATCTATTGAGATTGTAAAAGGAGCTTCGAGTACACTCTACGGAAGTGGCGCAGCAACCGCAGTTATTAGCATTACGACCAAGAAAGCTTCGGAAAACACGATTGCTTTGCGTGTAAATAGTTCTTTTGGGACGAATCAATCACAAAACGATTCAGCTTATAATGTAAACGATTTTTCAAATAGTGTACGTATTGACGGAACAGCGGATGGCGTAAGTTATGTAGTTGGTTTTGGACATCAAAATACAGATGGATTATCTGCAGTCATTGGCGAAGAAAGCGATCGCTTTTCTCGTATCAATACCAATGTGCGGATTGGTTATAAATTTTCAGATGCTTTTGAAGCAAGCATTTTTGGAAATATGGACAAATTCAACAGTGATTTTGACAGTTCTTTTCCAATAGCAGACGCTGATTTTACAAGTGAAAGTGAGCAATTTCGATTTGGAATCGCGCCAAAGTATACGTATAAAAATGGTAGTGTCACTTTAAATGCTGCTTATACAAAGATTGATAGAGAGTTTGCATCGAACTTTCCTTCTACATTTGAAGGGGAAACAATTGCTTTAGACGTTTACAACAAATACAATTTTAGTAATAAGTTTTATACCGTTGTTGGTTTAAATTATATTGACAACCAAACGTTATTTTTAGAGGAACAATCTTCTTCAATTGTAGATCCATACTTAAATGTAGTGTATGTTTCTGATGTTGGATTGAATGTAAATGCGGGTGCACGTTTGAATAATCACAGTGAATACGGAACACATTTTACGTACAATTTGAATCCTTCCTATCGTATGCCATTTGGAAAAGGATATGCAAAAGCATTCGCGTCGTATAGTACCTCATTTATTGCACCTTCTTTATCGCAATTATTTGGAAATTTTGGCGCAAATCCAAATTTAGCACCAGAAGAAAATACAACTTTAGAAGCCGGACTAGAAGTAAAGTTCTCTGATAAATTACGTGTAAGTGCGGTTTATTTCAATAGAAATGAAGAAAACTTTATTGATTATGTCGTGACAGATTTTGTAACGTTTGCGGGAGAGTATCAAAATGTGAATGATGAATTTACCGTAAATGGTTTCGAATTTGAAGTTGCAGCAACGCCCATTAAAAATTTAACAATTGACGCAAATTATACCTTTACAGAGAAGAAAGATGTAACGGTTTTACGTATTCCGAAGCACAAAGCAAATTTGAATGTAGCATACACATTTACACCAAAAACAAATGCAGGGATTTCGTATCAGTTTACTTCGGAGCGTTTGGATACTGATTTCTCTACATTTCAGAATGTTACCTTAGCATCGTTTAGTTTACTTGGCGCAAATGTGAATCATACATTTAGCAAACGATTGAATGGATTTTTAGCCGTTTCAAATATCTTCAACGAGGAATATACCGAAATTGTCGGATTTACCACAAGAGGAACCAATGTTCGTGTTGGATTTTCTTTGAACTTATAACATATATCATATCAAAATAGCTTAAAGCCATCGGGAAACTGATGGCTTTTTTAGTTGATGAATTACGTGAAAATACGTTGTTCCATCAAAAAAAGTTATACTATCTTGTACACTAACTTTTAAACCATATTATATGAGTAGCCCAAACCCATTTCCAATTACAATTGTGAACAATTCAGGTTCCGATAAAGATATATTTATTACAATTAAAGGAATTGATGCTTCCATTGCGGAAAATAAAAAGCAGCAATTTTATAATCCGGCAGCTAAAAAATGGAGTGACACTGCTACAGCTACAACCGTAACAAGTAAGTCGAAAGAAACCATTATCGATATGCCCAATATAGATTCAGGGATTGTATATCTTTCTTTTGGAAAAGCCTTGGAATTTGCAGATCGCATTTCGCCACCAAACATTGGAAATCCTTCAGATCCAAGTTTTGATGTTGTGTATGATAAATTTGAAATTTCGTTTTTACCAAGAGACGGATTTCCGTTTATAGATATTACAAATGTCGATTTTTTCTGTGTTCCTTTACAGTTACAAGAAACACTTCCCAACGGAACGACAAATGGTCCAAAAGGGTTTGCGACAGCCAGACAGGCAATTTTTAAATCGTTTCAAGATGGACTTGATGGTCATTGGAAAAAAATTATACAACAACCAAAAGGCAAAGATGTCATAAGAATTATAGCGCCCAACAAAGCATTGGTTAATTTACCAAATGTAATTGATAATGATTTTGATGCTTCTTCATTTCAAAATTATGTTGAAGCAGTTTGGGAATATTATGCAGCAGGAAAAAATAAATCAATTGAAGTTGATATGTCTGAAATTGCAGAATTCAATCCAGGTTATCAAGGCGTTATTTTTGAAGGCGTTGAAAAAGGCCGGAACTTTGTATTTTCAGAAAAAGGTGGAAGTGGAAAGATACCTACTATTTCTTTTGAGAAGCCAGTTGGAAGTAGCCAAATAAAAGGAAGTATTTTTGGTTGTGCCGATTTATTTGCCGCACCAAATAAGACGCCACAATCTGTCCCAGCTAAAAATTTAGGAGCTGCTTTTAATGTTGGAATTTTAGCGCATCCAGCTATTAAAGATGATGTATTGTTTTTAGTGCCATCAACATCGAAGAAAGAAAAGAATTGGCTTTCATACAGAGGTGATTTCTACACAAACACCATGACATTGAAAGATGGAAGTACATTAGATTGTTATAATGTATATTCAAAATTTATTCATGCAAATGCTATTGATCATGAAGATTATGGCTTTGCTTTTGATGATGTTACACATAGCGATTCTACCTTAGCAGATAGAGATGCAATTGGCGCTATTGTCACCATTCAGAAACTGAATTAAACCAATATAGTTATCATATAAAAAAACGCTTCTAATTTCTCAGAAGCGTTTTTAATGTTTTATAATATTTCGACTGCGCTCAATGTGACAAATTATATTTCTAGTTGATAATCAATTTATGATTTTGCAAAGCATCATCGCTATCACCAACTTTTAAATCGATATACATACGATCTCCAGTAATTCTACGCAATTTTGTGTCTGTAATAAAATCAATAGGTACCACTTTCAATGGATTGAAATTTGCTGGTCTTCCTGCCGCTGCAATATCAGCCAAAGCAGCCGCTAATAAAGGTTCTGTTTCATCACCTAAGATTCCTAAATTTGTCAAATCTTCTGAAATTACAATATCAGGATTCAATCCTTCTGTATAGTCTGAAAAACCTGCGCTATTTTCTAAGCGAGAAATCAACGGTTGCATCGCCCATTTATGATTTGTGTTCAGTTGTGAATCGCTAAAAGTCCAAGAAGGTGAATCGTATAAAGAAACCGAAGCTTCATTTTTTCCTCTTGAAGTCGTTCCTACTTGTACCACATCAATATAAGGTTCTAAAGAATTGATTACTAATTCACTTGCAGAAGCCGTACTTCCTGTTGTGATTATATATACTTTCATTAAATTTAAACCATTAATTGCCGCGCCAGTACTTAAAGTGCCACTGAAATAACGGTTTTCTTGGGCATCCGTTAGCTGCGGTTGAATTTTATCATTATATCGAAACTTTGTAAATAATTGTCCTTCAAACTGACCAGTAACCATACTTCCTAAATTGATAGCTGAACTTACAAATCCTCCCGGATTGTAACGAAAATCTAAGACTAAGTCTGTAACGCCCAATCCTTGAAAGTCTGCAAAAGCAGCATTTAATTGTGAATCAAAGTTTGAAATAAATTGATTGTACATGATGTATCCAACCTTTTTTGCACCAACATCTATAGTTGAAGCGATCAAAATAGGATTTTCAGTAATATTCGTTTTTGTTAAATCAATATTTCTTCCGTTCGGTGTAATAGAACGAATGCCGCCAGTTACGGTTAAGTCTGCTAAATTAAATGTATAGTTTGTTGGATCTAATAAATCTAAATTATTATCTGTATCAGAATTAAAAAATAAACTTTGACCATTTACGGCATATACAATATCACCACGACGAATATCTTTTCCGTCAGCATCTGAATTTGGTACAATATAACGTACATATCCAATGACTTCTGAACTTCCGCTATTTAAAAAGATATAACTAATATCTACCCCATTTGATTCTGAAGTTCCTTGTTGCGAATTTTGTAATATATCATAATCATCTACAATCACACTAAAACGATCATCAGGATCACGTAAGTGCTCAAATAAATCGCCAGGATTTGGATAACTGCTTAAAAAAGAGATATAGTTTCCACTATCATCGAGCTTACTATCGGCTAAATCTGGAACTTCACCTTGCCAGAAATACCATAAATTCAATCCTTTCCATACAAAATCTTGTATTTCTAAATTGGCAGGCACACTAAAGAGGTTATCATCTTGATCTGTACAACTTACAGTGATGACCGTAGCAGCAATAAATAGGAAGAGCAATTTTTTTATATTCATAATTTTCTTTATCATAGCGGTATCTTACTTAGGGTTTACTTTATAAACACTAAAAATAGCGACATTATTGTAAAATAAAAATTATTTGTAACAAATAATTAACTCACTCGTCTTCCTTATAACTAACCGAAATTAAGTAACCATTAAAATGAAACAGGCAGATTTTTTACATATGGTAATGCCTTTTAAAGACAAGTTATACAGACTTGCGAAGCGATTATTAGTTTCTAATGAAGAAGCTGAAGACGCAACTCAGGAAGTATTGTTGAAATTATGGTCCAAAAAAACAAAGATCGGTACCTATAGTAATGTAGAAGCTTTTGCAATGACAATGACTAAAAATTATTGTTTAGACAAATTGAAATCTAAACAAGCGAGTAATTTAAAATTAGTACACAGTAATTATAAAGACGAAAACACCTCATTACAAAAAGAAGTAGAATTAAAAGATAGTGTCAGTTTTGTGCATGAAATTATGGAAGAACTACCATCGCAACAAAAAATCATCATTCAACTCAGAGATATAGAGCAATATGATTTTGAAGAAATTGCAAAAGTAGTAGACATGAATCCAACCGCAATACGCGTAGCATTATCAAGAGCAAGAAAATACATAAGACAAGAACTTATAAAAAAACACAACTATGGAATTAGCTAACATAGAAAAATTATTAGACAAGTATTTTGAAGCAACCACAACGGTTCAAGAAGAACAAGCGTTACAGTTGTATTTTTCGCAAGACAATGTGGCGCCGCATTTGCAAGAATATCAACCTATGTTTCAACACTTTGCTAATGTAAGAGGAGAGAAATACACAAAAAACGTTCCATTACAACCTAGAAAAAACTATTTAAAATGGATTTCTGTTGCCGCTGTATTTTTACTCACCACCGGATTATTTTTTAATGAATGGAATGAACAACGTAGAGTAAAAGAAGCCTATGCGCAGTTCAAACAAACAATGACTATGGTTTCCGAAAATTTTAACAACGGAGCAAGTCGCATCAATCATTTAAATCAATTTACAGAAACAACAAACAAAATTTTTATAACAGAAAACAATTAAAGACATGAGAAAAATAATAATTTTAGTATTCTTAATGGCGTTGCCATTAGTTACATTCGGACAAAATATTTTTGAGAAATATGCTGATAATGAAGAAGTAGCGTATGTTTCCATTAAACCAAGAATGTTTAAAATGCTTGCTACGATGGGCTTAGACTCAGACGATCCTGAAGCAAAAGAATTTTTAAAAATGGTCAATAGTATTACAAGTTTCAAAACGATTGCAACAAGTAATTCAAAAATTTCAAGCGATATTGAACAATGGGTTGGAAGACGTTCAAGCGAATTAGAAGAATTAATGGAAGTAAGAGAAGGGAATTCGCGAATGAAATTTTATGTAAAATCAGGAAGTAGTGATACACAAGTAAGAGAACTATTAATGTTTATTACCGGAATTGAAGATAAAGTTAAAGTAAGCGAAACAGAAATTAATACGGTTGTTGTATCTTTAACAGGAGACATTGACTTGAATCAAATTTCAAAGTTGACAAGCAAAATGGACATTCCTGGCGGAGAACATCTGAAAGATGTAGACAAGAAGAAAAAGAAGAACTAATACAGTACATTTTTTAAGTGCGTCAATAGACTTTTCTTTTGACGCACTTTTTTATAGTATCAGAAATTCATCATTCATCCAAAATAATCAAAAAACACATGAAAACTATACAATCAATTTTGATACTGGTCTTATTAACCTTAGGAATAAGTAGTTGTTCAGATAAGAATAGCTTACAAAACTATATTTTAGATAATGCAGAGAAAGTAGGCTTCTCATCGAGTAGCATTCCTAAAAGTATTATAAAACCTGCGGCAGTAAATTTAACTCCAGAACAACAAGTAGCGTATGATGCTATTGACCGTGTAAATGTATTGGTATACAAATACGATCAGCAAAAACAGGAAGAGTTTGTGACTGAAAATAACAAAATAAAAACCATCTTAAAGCAAAAAAAGTACGAAGATCTTATTGATTTAGGAAACAAAGGTGTCATCAAATATGCAGGAAACGAAGATGCTATTGACGAGATTGTTATTTTCTTATCGAATAAAGAAATGGGCTTTGCAGTCACAAGAATTATTGGTGACGATATGACCATGAATAAATTTATGGAATTGTATCAAATGGTTGGCAATTATTCAGAAGGAGATTTTAACCTTGGTGAATTGACAAACTTTATGAAACTTAACTAAAAAAAAAGGGATACATGTATTGTATGTACAAGTATCCTTTTTTATATAATTTAGTGTATGTTATTAAAATAACTTATTAGAGAAAAAATAGATAAAAATCATTGCAATAATAGCAATTATGATACTAATGGTAATCTCTTTGATTTCTCTTTTCTTAGTAAGCAGACGCGTTTCGTAATCTTTCTGCACAATTTCCGCATGAACTTCTTTGTTGTATGAATCTAGGAAGTTTTCTTTAAGCTTTTCAATACCATTCATAAACGTCTCAGAATTCACTCCATCTTTTGCTAAAAATGTACAAGTGAAACTTTCATAAATGTCAAAATCAGCAAATTCATTTTGTATATCATTCACAACAGATAAGGTATTGACATCTATATATGGTAATTTAACAACACCTTGCATTATATCATCAAGTGAAAGCTTTTTGAGAATTTCTTCTAAATTGTTATTCATACTGCCGAAATGAATTCCAGAGCCATATTTGTCCTTGATAAAAGACATGAATGCTTTGTTATAGATTACTTTTTTAATTTGTAATCGTCCATTATTAATGTTTGCATTCAAACTTTTATCTACTTTTGAATGTGTAAGTTTGATATCCACAGGGATTTATTTTATTATTTCTTGGCATTGCAAAATTAGCAAAAAAAGGCATGCTAATTCACATTAAATCTTAAATACCTGTATAATTCTTTGGATTTATACTTTTTAATTCAGACTTTATAGTCTCTGAAATCGATAAAGTGTCAATAAAATTGGCAATTGACGTTTCATTTATCTTTTCGTTGGTTCTTGTCAATCCTTTTAACGCTTCATACGGATTTGGGTAATTTTCCCTTCTTAATATCGTTTGAATGGCTTCAGCAACCACAGCCCAATTATTTTCAAGGTCTTCTGCAAATTTCTTTTCATTCAATAATAACTTCGTCAATCCTTTTAGCGTAGACTGAAACCCAATGATTGTATGTCCAAAAGGAACACCAACATTACGTAATACGGTAGAGTCTGTTAAATCACGCTGTAAACGCGAAATAGGCAACTTTGCAGACAAGTGTGTAAAGATCGCATTTGCGATTCCTAAATTTCCTTCACTATTTTCAAAATCAATAGGATTCACCTTATGTGGCATAGCAGATGAACCCACTTCGCCCGCTTTTATTTTTTGCTTGAAATAATCCATAGAAATATACGTCCAAAAATCTCTATCTAAATCAATCAAAATAGTATTGATACGCTTCAATCCGTCAAAAATTCCAGCTAAATGATCGTAATGTTCAATTTGTGTGGTTGGGAACGAATGATGCAATCCTAAAATGCGTTCCACAAAATCGTTTCCAAAGGCTTTCCAATCAATGGCAGGATACGCAACTTTATGCGCATTAAAGTTTCCAGTGGCACCACCAAATTTGGCACCATGTGGAATTACTGAAACGGATTCAACTTGTGCCTCCACACGTGTAATAAATACTTCAATTTCTTTTCCTAAACGCGTTGGAGAAGCAGGTTGTCCGTGTGTTCTTGCCAACATTGGAATCGCAGCCCATTCGGTAGCCAATTCTTTCAATTTATCCAAAACAGTTAGTAATTCTGGAAAATATACTTCTTGTAAAGCTTCTTTAATAGAAAGCGGAATGGCAGTATTGTTAATATCTTGAGACGTTAATCCGAAGTGGATAAACTCTTTATATTGTGAAATTCCTAGTTGATCAAATTTTTCTTTAATAAAATACTCAACAGCTTTTACATCATGATTGGTTACTTTTTCAATCTCTTTAATAGCTTGTGCATCTGCCGTTGAAAAATCTTTGTAAATCTTACGTAAATCATCAAAATAGGAAGCGTCAAAAGTTTCCAATTGCGGTAAAGGAATATTGCACAAAGCGATGAAATATTCAATCTCCACTAAAACACGATATTTTATTAGAGATTCTTCGCTAAAAAAATTAGCCAAAGCGATGGTTTTGTTACGATATCTTCCGTCAATAGGGGAAATTGCGTTGAGCGTAGTGAGCGTCATTGTAGTTGTGTTGTTGTTTAAGCCTACAAATATACTTGTTCCATTGCTTGAAATAAAATTTTAAGACAGCTTTCTAACTCCCATTTTCTAAAGTTCAAATCTATTATTTTTTAAATTTTCTTATTCGTTTGATAAGGTCGCGAGCTCTGGCTTTAAATGCGGCACTATGCACGTGAAAATCACGTTCTAAGATAATGAGTAGTTCTTCATGAATCCAATCAAATTCTGAACCTAATAAGTATAAAGAACGCATGGAATATGCTTTTACCGCTACTTTTTGATCGCTTAGCATCCAATCAAAACAGGCTTCGGTAATTTTTTTGCGATGTATTAGCGTTAGTTTTTGCTGTGTTTCATTGGGAATTTTATGATAATAGGCTTCCACCAAATATTCAGCAACTTTCGCCATAGGTCGTACCGCAGGATCTAAATGAACGGTGTTCATTTTTTTAATATAGATATCCAAATAGGGAAGGATTGCATCTAAGTTTTCTCTCGCAACAAATTCAAATAACCATGCGGCTCTTGCCGAAATTTTATCATCTACGGTAAACACAACTTTTAGCAGTGTTGGTAGTAAACTAGGATTGTTTAAAACAATACTTGCATAGTACTTTCGCTTTTCGCGAGAATGATTTACATAATTTAGCTCCGAATAGAGTTGTTCAAACGTCATACTTTTTATATTTTTAGACCAAATAAGAATAACGACATGAAGATACTTAAAAAGATAGCAGTTTTGGCATTAATTGTATTGGTAATTTTACAATTTTTTGGACCCGAAAAAAATGAAGGAAATATTGCTGATTTGCAACCCTTTTTATTAGAAACGAATCCGCCAGCATCAGTACAAGCGACTTTAAAGGTTGCATGTTATGACTGTCATTCTAGCAATACGCGATATCCTTGGTATAGTAATATTGAACCTGTTTCGTATTGGATGGCTGGACATGTAAAAGAAGGAAAAAAGGAGTTAAATTTTTCAGAATGGAGTACCTATTCTTGGAAACGAAAAGATCATAAACTTGAAGAAGTTGTTGAAGAAATTGAAAAAGGGCATATGCCAATTGGTTCGTATTTATGGACACATAGTGATGCAAAACTTACCGAAACGCAAATTAAAGAAATTACTGAATGGGTAAAAAACGCACGTGCAATTATGGCAATTGGACAGCAAAAGCCGCAGTAGATTATTAATGGATCAATGTGTTAATTTGAAAATGTGCCAATTTGAAAATTTGGTAATGCTTTTGCATTTAAAATTTGACGTTTTGTGGTTCATTAATTTACTACCAATAGAAAACTTTCGCTAACACAAGTCTCGATACAAAATTTTTTCAAGATTTCACTCAACCTGACGTTCGTGAATCTAAGTTAGTCCAACAGTCCAACTAATCCAACTCGTCACTTCGAGTGAAATTTCATCAGTTCATTGTAAATGAAATGAGGAAATTTTGTATCGAGAAGTACTTTGAATTACAATTTTCAAATCATCAAATTGAATAATTTTCAAATCAAAAAATCACGACAGTAATTCATTGACTACTTTCGGTACACCAACCGAGGCTTTTTCCGCAATCACCGTCAAATTTTGATATGATCTTTGTGGAACAGCAGGTTTTGGATCTATAAAATAAATGTTGGTATTTTTTGGTACGTAATCAATCAAGCTTGCTGCTGGATATACTTGCATCGAGGTTCCGATAATGATCAAAATTTCAGCTTGTATACATTCGGTAACAGCCGTTTCAATCATAGGAACTTCTTCGCCAAACCAAACGATGTGTGGACGCAATTGTGCACCATCTTCACACAAATCACCCAACACAATATCATCAAGGCACTCATATACTCTATAAGGAGATTTTGTACTTCTTGCTTTTGACAATTCGCCATGCAAATGCATAATATTTGAACTTCCAGCACGCTCGTGTAAATTGTCTACATTTTGAGTAATTACAGTCACATCGTATTGTTTCTCTAACGAAACCAGCGCTTTATGACCTTCATTGGGCACAACTTCCTTTAATTGTTTTCTTCGCTGATTGTAAAAATCTAACACCAACGCCGGATTTTTCTCAAAACCAATTGGCGAGGCAACTTCCATAATATCGTGTCCTTCCCATAAACCATCTGCATCACGAAACGTATGAATTCCGCTTTCAGCACTAATTCCTGCGCCCGTAAGAATCACTATTTTTTTTCTTTCCATTTCTTGTAAATTGCTGCTTTTGGCAAATGTTCTAATTCGTTTGTTTTATCGTCAATAAAGTCAATCAAATCTTGTTTGGTATAGGCTTCACTAGCCATCATTTTATTGAGCAATAGGATATTATCTTCATGTTTCTCTAAAAAATCATACAAGTACAGCAAACTCATTTTTGCCATTTCATAGCTTGGATATTCGTTCATGATATAGCCATACGCTTTTTCGGCACCTTCATAATCTTCAAATTCCCAAGCTATATTTCCTTTTACATATTCTACAAAATCATCTCCAGTTGCAGCTTGTAGTGCATTTAAAGCGCTCATTGTGGCATTATAATCTTTCAGCATTACATAATAATCGACCGCCATCAATTGTGTGGAAGGATCTTCAGGAAATTTTTTCAATAACTCATCAATAGCTTCCATATAATAAACATCATTGACTTCTGATGCCACTTGAATTTTAAGCGTATAATATATTTTCTGATTTCTAATATCGCCTTTTAAATCATTAAGTAAATCAAACGCTTTTTTATATTCTTGTTTTTCTATTAATTTCTTATAGCTAAGAATAAAGAAAATAGTACTGATGCTTTCTTTGCTCATATCCATGTCATCCATATATTTTTGTGGTATACTGATGAGATATAATTGGCGTAACGTTTCACTCAAATATTCACCCGTGGTATAAATGTATAAGTCTTCAATGAGAAATTTACCATTTGTATAATTCAGTTGATAATCATGATAATTCAATCCTTCATCTTCAGAAAACATGCGGAATAATAAGTGGTATTTTTGTTCGCCATCACTATAATAATAATTGACAATATCATAGGAAGTCTCTTTTTCAATGCTTTCGATAATCTTCAACGGAAAAGCATCAAACTTACTGAAAAACCCAACCTTGAATGAAGCGTTAAATTTCTTCATTTCCTTATTTCCATTTGTATCTTCTTCGCTGAGTACAATTTTTGTGATAAAACCATCTCTGTCAAAATGATCACTAAAAAAATCAGACGATTTTTTATAAAAAGAATCTTCGAGCTGCTCTCCAAATTTAACAACAGCGGCATCGTTAATAGAATCGTTTGCGGCAAAGTTTTGAGCAAACATGATGGTAGATAAACTACTGAGAAGCAATGTGAATATATATTTCATTAGAAATGTTTTTAGGAACTACAAAAATAGCCAAATTCTACTGACTTTATAATAATGCTTAGTATTTTGCTTATACCAATTAAATTATAAATACCGCATTAAAGACTACGTTATTTTTTAATGTAAAAACGCTGTGACTAACTGGCATAGCCGTAGCTACGGCATTTGTGAACAAGGAATTTAGATTGAAAAAGAACGATACAACATGTGGTGTTTTGAAACTTAATTGGTATTACAGCTGTTTTTATGATAGTTTTGCAACATGATTGACAAAGAATTAGTAGCACATTTGGAAGGATATCTTACGGAACGTAGAAAACAGTTGTTTACCAAAGTATTAGCTGGGCGAACGCGTCATTTTACTGTTGCCGTAGAAGATGTATATCAGCTTCATAATACAAGTGCAGTATTGCGTAGTTGTGATGTTTTTGGCGTGCAAGATGTGCATGTAGTGGAAGCACAACTTGGAAAAAAAATGGACAGGGAAATTGCGATGGGCGCACAAAAATGGGTGGATATTCACAGATATAGCAATACACAAACATGTATAGATACCTTAAAAAAGCAAGGATATCGTATTATAGCGACCACGCCACATAAAGATTCTCAATATTTGCACGAGTTTGATATCACACAAAAAGCAGCGTTCTTTTTCGGAAAAGAAACGGAAGGTTTAAGCGAAGAAGTATTAGCGCAAGCAGACGAGTTTTTAAAAATTCCAATGGTAGGTTTTACAGAAAGTCTCAACATTTCGGTGTCTGCTGCCATCACCATTCAGCATGTAACGAATTTATTGCGAAACTCCGAAATTCCTTGGCAATTAAGTGAAGATGAAATCTTAGAAAAACGATTTGATTGGTGCAAAAAAACCATCAAAAGTATTGATGATATTTTGAAGCGTTATGAAGAAGATCATCTGTGACACTGTATTCGTCTGAATATCATCAACCATCTTTCAGGAAAAACACCTATATAACGTCCCAATTGCTTTAGTTTCAATAATACAGGACATTTGAAATTATTGTAAACTCTAGGTTTGTATTGTTATTAATTTTAAATAATAATACGAATGAAAAATAATATTCTCTTAACTGCTCTTCTGATTGTCTTTGCTATGAATGCACAAGCGGCAATTCTATATGTAACTCCATCAGGAGCTGGTGCCTTAGATGGTACAAGTTGGGCAAATGCTTTTCCAGGAACTTCACTGCAAGCCGCCATTGATGCATCAAGCGTTAATGATGAGGTTTGGGTTGCCGCAGGAACCTACTACACAACAACAACGACCAATCGAACGATTTCATTTCGTATGAAGAATGGTGTTACCATTTACGGAAGTTTTATTGGGACAGAAACATTCGTGTCAGAAAGAGTATTGACGAACGGTTTGAGTAGTATACTAAGTGGCGAAATTGGAGCAGCAGGAATAGCAGATAATAGTTACAAAGTAGTCTACAATCAAGAATTAGATGATACTGCAATTATAGATGGTTTTATCATACAAGATGGAAATGACAATAGAACTCCGTCAAATGATGGAAACGGATTAGGCGGCGGAATGTACAATCATGGATATAATCCTGGTGGATACTGTCATCCGATTATTCGAAATTGTGTATTCAGGCAAAATACTGCTTCATGGGGCGCAGGAGCTTTCAATAATGGATATAATGGTGGCAATACGTTGCCTACTTATATTAATTGTGTATTTTCTCAAAATCACGCTTTAATTGAAGCTGGTGGAATGGACAGTTATGGCGTTGGTGGAACGGCAAGTCCAACAGTGATCAATTCTATTTTCTATGAAAATACTTCAGCTACAAATGTCGGAGCCATGTATGCTTGGGGCGGCGGTGGCGGAAATTGTCATCCTGTATTAATTAATTGCGCATTTGTAAACAATATGGCTTTAAACGGCTATGGTGGCGCTTTTATAGCAGATAATTTAGACCCAGGCGGCGGCGGAACATCATCTGGGTCATGTACTGTTACACTGCAAAACTGTATTGTTTGGAATAATTCTGCAACAGGAACTAGTCCGCAATTTTATGTTAGAGGAACTGGTGCAGCAGTTGTAGCCACGTATTCAGACATAGATCTTACGGGGCAAAATGCACCACATGTAATTTCTGGAACTGGGACAGGAAATATTGATACAGATCCATTATTTTTAAATAGTGCGTCGGGTGCTGGTGTAGATGGAAATTGGATGACTGCTGATGATGGCTTGCAATTGCAAAATTCCTCGCTATGTATTGATGTTGGTGATAATACAGGCGTCTCTATTATAGATATACTGTCTAACAATAGAATATTCAATGCTACTGTAGATATGGGTGCTTATGAATTTGATTCCTCAACTTTAGGAATAGAAAACGATCAACCTACATTAAAGCTAATTTTGTATCCCAATCCCACAAGTGATACCATCAATCTCACTTTTAACATTTCGGAAACGGACACTATTGCACTATTGCTTTTCGATATCCATGGAAGACTCCTAAAAACGATTGCTAAAGGACAAAAAACAACTGGGATATTCCGTTCTCAAATTGATTTATCGCAACAACAATCGGGAGTTTATTTCCTTAAGCTCTATACGAAAAGTGGAATGTATGTTCATAAAATCATTCGGGAATAATAGCTTATTAGCTACTTACTTCTTCATTACATTTGCTTCGTATAAATTGATCCAATCACTTGGCGACATTTTGGTTGCCAATTCTGCAATTAAATCATATGGAATATCGTCCATTTTTTTGAAACGAATACAGCTTTTTCCCATGTCTAGCTTGCGTTTGCAATGTTTTGGATATTCAGTGGTAAACCATTCTAGTAATGCTGGATTTGCGTAAATTCCCATGTGATATAGCGCGACAAAGTTTTTCTGTGATGCGAAACTAATAAAAGGTAATGGAAGTTTAGGATCGCAATGATAACCACCAGGATAGATTTCATGAGAAACCACAAAAGAAGGCATATTGTAGCCGACTCTTTCCGAAAAGCCTTCTGGTAAATTTTCTTGAAGAATACTTCTGATTTTAGTTATTACTTCTTTTCGATCTTCAGGAAGTTGTGCGATATATTCTTCTACTGTGTGTGCGTCGTATGTCATGATGTTGGTGATTTTAAGTATTTAAAAATAGTAAAAAAAATCAATAGCAATTGTATGTTGCTATCAATTCAGATTTGAAATGGATTTTTTGTTTTAAAAAATAAGCTATATTTAAGTAGTAAACGTAATATAGATGATATGGTAAATTGGTTTGAAATTCCTGTGGTTGATATCAATCGCGCTCAAAAATTCTATGAAACCGTTTTTAAGGTAGCAATTAAAATGCAAGATTTAGGCGAAGTTTTGTACGGATGGTTTCCTGAAACGGAAGCAAAAGGAAACTGTACAGGTGCATTAATTCAATATAAATCCTATGTTCCAAGTAAAACAGATGGCGTATTGGTGTATTTTTCTTCTGAAGATATTATAAGCGAATTAGAAATTATACCTAAAGCTGGCGGAACAGTAATTCAAGAAAAAACGCAAATATCTCCCGAAATTGGCTATATGGCAGTTTTTATAGATACTGAAGGAAATAGAATTGCGTTACATTCAAAGGCGTAAAATAACTTATTGATGTAACAACACAATTGAAAATTCAGAATCAATAGAAATTTTCCCATCTATAACTGTTGCTGTTTTTCCAGAATAATGATCGGTTACGGTGGTTCCATTTTCAAATTGACCAGCAACCGTAATTTCTTTGCTTCCTTTTGCCAAATCTAAGCCAACAACAACGTGATCATTTTCATAACTTCTAGCGAATACATACGGACTGTTTGAAAGCATGGTATGTCGTCCAGCGCCAATAGCAAGATGTGTTTTTCGGAACGTTCCTAGTTTTTGCCAATGTGCTAATAAATCTTTGGTCGCGGCATCATCCATCATGTCCCAATTCATAAACGAACGCAAGGTAGCATCACCTTCAGTTCCTTCAATGATTAACGAACGTTTGGTTTCGTCACCATAATATACTTGTGAAATTCCGGGTGTTAATAATAATTTGGTAGCAGATTCATACGTTTTAGTTCTGGCTTTATCAAATGGCTCGCCGTCATCGTGTGAACTGATATAATTCATCACACTTTTACCTTTTAAATCGTTGTGCAGAATGCTGTCATATTTTGAAAAAATACTTTCATAATCTTCTTTTGCATCATATTTGAATTGAAAATTGATTAAATTATCAAACCCATTTGCATAATAATCTACTTTTTGATCGCCAAAATCATATAAACGTTTTGAATCAATTCCATATCCGTATAATTCGCCCAACATAAAGAAGTTACTGTCATCTAAAACGGCTTTTGGGTTCGCTTCTTTCCATTCGGTAAAAGCTATTTGCGCTTGTTGGTTTAATGCGTTCCAAGCGCCTTCTTCCACATGTTTTACGGTATCAACACGGAAACCATCCACACCATATTCGCGAATATAATCTGTTAACCATTTGATGATGTAATTTTTTGGACTTTTTTCTAAACCGGTCGATTTGAAAAACTCATCCAACTCTTTTGTTTCTTGCTCGTAACGACCTTCTGCTTTCCATTTTTCCACCAATGGCGCAGGTAAGGCAACAGCTTCAGTACTATTGGTTAATACATCAGGAAGGTTTTTAACCAGTGTACAATCTACGGCAGTGGCATAATTTTGATACGAACAACTTGGGCCAGTTCGCACCCAATTTTCATCCCAAACAGGATCATTTTCGGTTACAGGACCAGTATGATTCATAACGACGTCCATTAAAATTCGAATTTCGTGTTCGTGCGCGGTTTGTATTAATGTCGCAAAATCTTCGGCAGTTCCAAAATTGGCATCAAAATTTGTCCAATCTTTTGTCCAATATCCATGAAAAGCGTATGTATTTCCTGTACCTTCATTGGTACTATCGTGAATTTGCTCTAAAACAGGCGAAAACCAAATAGCATTGATACCTAAGTCGTCAAAATAGCCATCTTTTATTTTTTGTGTAATTCCTGCCATATCACCACCCATAAAACCTCTAAGTTTCGCAGGTTCTTTAGTTCTGTTATATACAACATCATTTTCCTTATTTCCATTGTAAAAACGATCCGTTAGCATAAAATATACATTAGCGGCTTCCCATACAAAAGGTTGTGGTTCGGCAGGTTTTGATTTACATCCAAAAATAGTGATAGAAATTAAAAAGAGAACGAATAAATGCTTCATGCTTTAGGTATTAATTAAATTAAAACAATTGCAATATAAAGGTTACGATCATAATTTCATACCATGAAACTTACAATCGATGAAAAAACTACTACGACAACGATTGCGTGTTAATTAGTTTTTATAAAAAGGGGGTATTTTTTTGATAAATTCTTGAAAATCAAAGGGAAATTCTGCGTTTTTCTCTAAAAAGAGTAAATTAAAGTTTAAACTTTAAACTTTAAAGTTTAAACTCTAAACTCACTTCTTCTTTTCTCTACTCAATACTTTATATTCTTCGTAGCAATCGTTGATAGCATCTAAAATTTGCAGATCGTTTGCTGAGGTAATGAAGGTTTTGGAATAGTTACACAACGAAAGAATCTCATCAATATCGACACGTTCTACTTGAAGTAACTCGCGCAGCATTTGACGGTCAAATTTTGAAGCTAATAAGTTTCTGATCTCATCATCTTCCTTCATTTGACGGAGTTTGCGCATTTGTTTTGGTTTTTTACCAAAAACATTTTGTAAGAAATCAGCAGGGTTAAAAATAGCTCCTAACACCGAAGAAATTGCGCCAGGCGCATTCTGTCCAGCTTCATATCCAGTAGAAAGTCCAGCAATTCGATACCGATAGTTTGGACGTAGAGGAACATTTTTAGCATCAATATCTAAATACCCAGTGAGTTTATAAGGTGTTAAAACGACTTTTTCGAGCGCATAGGCTAATTCCGTTAATCGGATGGTAGAAGAGCCTTTGTATTTTAACATGTCATTTGTTACACGAACTTTGATTGATTTAAAACCTAAAAACGAAAAGAATATAACATCTTCTGCTTTCGCTGTTAATTCAAATTCTCCATCTGCATTGGTAATGACACCTTTAATTGTAGTTAAATTGACTACGTGTACATTAGGCATTGGACTGTCATCCGAATCGTTTACAACTTTGGCGTACAACTTTTTCTCAGTTTGGGCAACAAGTGTAGTAATGGCAAAAAATAAAAGTAAAAAAGTATATACTTTCTTCATGTAAGCAAATTTTAAAATAGTCACATTGACTAATTTTACTGTAAAAATACTAAACAAAACTAAAAAAAGTGCGCCATGGCGCACTTTTTACTTAATATTAACAGTATTCCTATTATTTTCTTCTGGATCTGC
>CAYGPQ010000053.1:0-30406 GCA_964351775.1 uncultured Kordia sp.
GTCAATGTTCATTTTGAATTAAATGTTTTTAAGGACTTTAATATTTATAAAGAAATACATTTCGTTCATGAAAAACGAGATAAAGAAATCTATTACATAAATGATTTTCAAATACGGTTGCCAAAAAAAATTGTTTTTTTCCAAACTGGAACGTATGATTTTTTTGAATATCCTTCGAAACAAATTATTGTCATTCGTTCAGGTTATAGAAATATAAAGAATCAAAACTGGGAATTGAGAGAGGCAACAAGAAATGAAATATTAAATTATTTGGATGATTTTTGGTCTGAAAGAGAATACAATTCTTCTATTTTGGAAGATCAAAGCAAAAATCGAATAACTAAAGTTTATTCCAATAATAATACGATTATAGTACTTTTTAATATAAAGGAAGAAAATTTTAAAGCTTTTTTAACTGAAATAAAAGATTTTGAATACATTAATGAAAGCAAGTAATTTTGGATAGTTTGAGTTCAGCACGAGTTACAAAATCGCGCTAGTCTATGATTTTGTTTAACCCTCATAACCACCTTCCTCAAAAACACCTTTTACCCAATCATTTACCATACAATCTAGAATTAAATGCATTCGTGGTTCATTGCCATTATTTTTGACTTCATGGGCAATGTTGAAGTTGCAATACCAACATTCGCCTTCTTTCATTTTAACAGGTTCATCATTTAGTAAAATTTCAACCTTATCATTTGTGTATATGGGAATGTGCAGTCGAATTTTCCCTTGTTCAAAGCTGTAGCCAGAATCGTGATGTTTTTTAATCGCTGCGCCAGCATCTAATGAATGCACGCGAAAGGTTTCAATAGGACATTTGAAGGTTTCAAAAATAGATAACATATATGGACACTTTTTGAGTGCGTCATTTGGCAAAAAAACGGGAAGTCCATCTGCATCATTGATAGGTTCTATGAAATGTTTGAGCCATAATGTTTCTAAAGTTACCGATGAATTATAAATATCTCGATACTCAGATTTCGAAAATTGAGCGAGCTCTTTTTTTATGGTCTCTGAATCAAATGTAAAAGGGAGTTTTAGGGCATTCATACGGCAATATACATTAAAATTTGTTGATTTGGTTATTTTGAAAAAACCTCACTTTCATCCGAAAATGCTTTAAATTCTAACGGATTTCCACTAAAATCAAAGACAAACATCGTACGTTGCTCGCCTATTTGTCCCGCATAGCGTGTTTGTGGTTTTACAATGAATTCGATGTTGTTGGCTTCAAAGGTTTGCTGTAACGTTTCAAATTTGGGAATTGTGAGCACACAGCCAAAATGCGGAATAGGAACATTGACGCCATCTACTTTTCCACAGTAATCTAAGGCAGGAAAATTTTCACTCACATGTCCTGTTAGTTGATGTCCGTAAAAGTCGAAATCTATCCAGTTTTCGGTAGATCGACCTTCTTTGCAACCTAATAATTCAACATAAAATTTACGTGTTAATTCGATGTTTTTTATTTTAAAAGCCAAGTGGAAAATATTCATGAAAGCACAATTTAATCCGATATTTTTATAAAAATAAGCCAAACATTCACAGTATACAATCAAATAGAGCGAATGTATTTAATTTTGTTTTGTAAGAATTTAGAAAAAAGACTTCACTATCTTATTTTTTTTGTACTTTGTATCTGTTGATAAAACCTGAATTTTTGAAAAATATCTTACCTACCATATGTTGTATTTTACTATCCTTTTCTGTTTGGAGTCAAAAAACTTCTACAGAAAAAATAAAGGATAGTATAAAAAAGTATTTCTACATCACTGGAACTAGTTTTGAAAAATATGAATACAAAGAATCTATCGAAGCTGCTAATAAAGCAATTGATTTTGCGCATCAAATCAATGATGTTCGCAGTTTAGCGACACTTCACAACGATTTGGGCTTGGCGTATGACGGTTTTTCAGAATTCACTAAGTCCAAAGAAAATTACTTTAAATCTTTAGTGTATGCAAATGAAAATAAGAATGACACACTTGCATGTTGGGTATATAATAACTTAGGAAATATTTATTCTGAAGGGTTTAAGAATACAGATTCTGCTTTATATTATTACAAAAAATCTTTAAAAATATCTGAAAAACTCAAAGATACGGCTGAAATCTTAACTCCAATTTTAAACATTGGCTGGACATACATTGATGAAGAGAAGTTTGATATAGCGTATCCATATTTAGTGAATTCTGAAAAAATGATTTACACCAAACACGGTGACGAATCCGCAAAAGCGCAAATCAGTTATCTGCTTGGACGTTATTTTATGGAGAAAGAGAATTATGTGTTGGCAGATACTTATTATAAAACGGCGATCAAGAGTGCAGAAGATGAAAAGCTTTTGGAAGAATTGACAGAAATATATCAGCACTATGCAGATTTAGCAGCCAAACAAGGAAAGCCTGAAGTTGCGTACAACCGATTGCAGAAACATTTAAAATATAAAGACTCTTTATTCAATGAAATAAAAATAAAAGGAAATCAAGATGCTTTGGTGAGATTTTCAGTAGACGAATTCAAAAAAGATTTAGAACGTAGCGAAACAGAAAAACTTGCACAACAAACCATTATCAATAAAACAAAACAAATTTCGTACGTGTTAATGATTGCTGGTTTTATTTTGATTTTACTCTTAATCAACATGTTTAAGAATTATAAATTTAGAAATAAAGCGTTGACAAAACTTCGTTTGAAAAATAGTGAATTGCGTGAAGCTAAAGAAGAAGCAGAAGAACAAGCAAAATTGAAAGCACAGTTTTTCTCTACGGTAAGTCACGAATTACGAACACCATTGTACGGCGTAGTTGGACTCACTTCGTTATTGTCAGAAGACTTTCCAAGTTTACGGGAAAACGAAAATTTTAAATCACTAAAATTCTCTAGTAAATATCTTTTGTCTCTGATAAACAATGTGTTACAGATTAATAAAATAGAATCAGAAGGCGTAAAGTTAGGTCGTATTCCATTCAATAGTAAGAGTTTGGTGAATGAAGTGGTGAACTCGTTCAGTTTTGCCATGAATCAAAATAATAATAAAGTTCATCAAAAAATTGACCCAAAAATTCCAGAAGTATTGATAGGTGATTCTGTACGATTGTCACAAATATTAATGAATCTTATTGGAAACGCTATTAAGTTTACGGAGTCGGGAAATATTTGGGTTACACTCACTTCTTTGAAACAAGAAAATCTACAACATACCATAAGATTTAGTATTAAAGATGACGGAATTGGCATTCCGAAAGAAAAACAAGATAAAGTATTTGACAAGTTTATACAGTTGCGCCCGATTGAAAAAAACTATCAAGGAACTGGTTTAGGGCTGTCTATTGTAAAACGTTTATTATTATTGTTTGAAAGTGATATTACATTGACAAGTGAAGATGATAAAGGAACAGAATTTACATTTGACATTGTGTTTGAAGAAAGCAAAGAGTCATTAATTAAAGATGCTAAGGTATCAGTGAATTCTATTGATAACATGAACAAGCATATCTTGATTGTTGATGACAATAGAATCAATTGTGTGGTGACAAAACGTATTTTACAAACAAAAGGATACCAATGTGATGTTGCCAAAGATGGTCTTGAAGCCCTAGAATTAGTAAAGTCTAACGAATACGATTTGATTTTAATGGATATTAATATGCCCGAAATTGACGGAATCGAAACTACAAAACGTATCCGATTGACGAATAAAACAACGCCTATAATTGCGTTAACGGCTGTTGAAGAAGATCAAATAAAAGATAAAATTTATGAAGCCGGAATGAACGATTTTATCATTAAACCTTATGATTTAGCTGAATTTCATCAAATTGTGTTGAAAAATTTATACGTGCATGTTATATAAAATACGCACTCCCGTATACGTACACACTGCATAAAATGAGTTCGCCAATAAAAATGCTGATGGCGAAAATAATAGGATTAATCTTCATCGCGCCAGCGGTATAACAAATTAAATCGGTTGGTACAAAAGGGAAAAATGCCCAGAATATGATGAATAAAGGTCCATACGTTCCAGAAAGTTTATCCTTTACTAATTTTTTCATTTTGGTATGCTTATCAAAAAGTCTTGCGAAGCCTAATTTATCTGAAAAATAATACACAATCATCGAAGAAATCACAATTCCAATCACGGAAAGTAATAGCACTAAAAATAAATCATTCGGAAAAATAAAAACACCTGCAAAAATAAGTGCTGTACTTGGAAGCATGACAAAACCTCTGATGAGGTGACAAAAAAAGAAAATTGCCAAACCGTAATTTCCATACGCTTGAATGTTTAGGGCGATATTTTCTCTGGAAAATGTTTCAGGATAGATAAAATTATAGACAATAAAACCAACAATTAATACAATCCAAAAACGTCTAAAAAATGTTATGTAACTTTCTTTCATGAAATCTAAATTCAATACAAATACAAGACGATAAAGCTACACAATTGTTACGGAAAGCAATTCGTTTAATTTCAAATGTTAAATGTAAAAGTTTTACTTTCTAACAATCTAACAATCTAAGAAGTCTAAAAAGTCAATTCCATCTTAATATCACCACGCGCATACGGATTGTTTGTTTCTATCTGAATTTCTACAAAACCGTACTTTCTATAGATGTAAATTGCGTTTTCAAGTTTACGGTTTGAGTAGAGCACGAGCTTTTCAAAATGCTGTTCTTTAGCAAAATCAATGCAGTGTTGTAACAATTGTTGTCCAATTTTTTTTCCTCTGAGCGAAGGAACAACTGCCATTTTACTCAATTCAAAAACGTTTTTATCCATTTTGATGAGTGCAACAGTTCCAGCAATTTCCTCCTTAATTTTGGCGAAAAAAATATGTCCACCATTGTCAATAATATACTTTTTAGCTTGACTCAATACTTCTTCGTCATGTGGTTCTACATAAAAAAAGGTAGTAAGCCATTCAATATTTAAGTCATAAAAATTTTGAGTATATCGTGCCTCAAAAGGAATAATTTCAATAGTATTCATGATTTATTTACGCATAAAATCAGTAATCAAATAACTTAACAATTTCCCAACGCGATACATTTCGTCAGCATCTTCAGGATTTGGTGCAGCTTCGCACAAATGTAAATACGCAGCGTTTTTATGCTTCCCAAAAAAAGATGCAAAAGCGCGTGCTTTATTCGCACTAAAACCACTTGGCGTTATAGCGCTGCTGGGTATATTCTCTATAGAATCACAATCAATTTCCACTCCAAAAGGGCGATTTTCTATGAATTGCAATGCGCGATTCATTTGAAATATAAATCCTTGTTCTTGTCTAATTTTGATGCTTTCAAAGGTGTTGTATTGAATGCGATCGGGATACGTCTCTATCATTTTAAAGATCTTTTTGGAGGTGTAATTTTCATGTATTCCAAACATAAAATACTTCTCTAAAAAGCTTTGCCTAAACGCATAGCTAAAACCATTTCCACTATGTCTACCTTCTAAATTTCTAAAATCGGTATGCGCATCAAAATTCACCACATTAATGGCTTCACTTTTACCCAATGCGCTTCCTTTGATATTTCCGTAGGCATTGTTATGTCCGCCACCAATAATGATTGGTTTTTTGCCCGCTTTTACAATTTGAAATACCAAATGGGTGACTTCAGTATCAATTTGGGCAACCAATGCTGAAAGTTGTTCGTAATAATCAGTTGCTTTTGTGTCGAGTGTTTTTGCGGTAGCTAGCAATTCAGAAAAGTCTAAATGACCTAAAACTAATACTCTTTTCCCTTTATTAAAAGCATTGTCTTGCGTATTCAATAAGGAAGTCAAAGCCGCTTTCCATGCCGTGGTAGCACCCGCTTTTCCTCTGTTTGCCAATACGCCAATATCTTCAGGAATTCCGAAAAGGACATACTTTGCAGCACTTTTTTCTAATTGTTGCGTTACATTCTCTTGCGAATGAAGTGTATTTACTTTCTCGCCAAATTTAGTTTCGCCTTTGCGTTTAGAAATTAAAGCGTTGAGGTCTTCGCTTGTATATAAATGTAGCATAGTTTTGAGGTCAATTGCTTGTTGCTAAAATACACTTTTATATGATTTCTTTTAAATTGAATTGTGAAAAGATTGTAAACTTTGATTCCGCCTAGTGTGATACATTTCTTTTTTCATTCTTATGAAGATAGGTATCTGTTAAGGGAAATAGTGGATTCCGTATCAAGTGCGGAATGAAAGAAAATCTAAAAATCCAACAATCCAAGAAAGTCTACATTTCGACTCCGCTCAGTGTGACACACTTAGACTAAGTTCAATGTCCGTAAGTCTAACCAATCTAATAAAGTCTAATAATATCTAAGCAGTCAAAGCAACAATACATTCCTCTCGAATCTTCCAGATTTCATGAAAAGAATAGGGAAATTGTTCGGTTGTAATCCATTGTTTGAGGAAGTTTTGATGCCAATTCACTTTGTAACCGCCAATTTGATGTGGCAAAATTTGTTGTTCAATTAGTAAACTGTCTTCAAAAGAAGTTGTGTTTTCGGTGGTTCGGGTAATATCGAGGAGGTTTCCGTTGATTTTGAGATAGGTATGCGCTTCTGGAATATAATCTAAGTTGTAGTTGTTTAAAACGCTTCCAACACCTTTGGTATTGGTTTCATTCATTTGATAGATACCTATGTATAATTCCACTGCATCTTGATGGTTTTCTATGGCAAGTTCCTTCAAGAACGCGTGTTTTGTCGCGCAAGTTCCTTTGTTTTCGGGAAGTATCAAGTTATAATCGCTTCGATCGGAAGTTCTTCCGTATGGCAATTGATGAATATACGCAATCGCACTTTGAAAGTCTGTGATTCCTTTGTGTAGCAACAATTTGGAAAGTGGCGCATTTAGCGAAAGCGGAAAATTAAGCATGATGGTTATTTATAGTTGTGAGTTGTTGTCGGTTATGAGTTGTGTGTTCAGCTTCATCTTGAACTTTATTCAGAATCTCATTGAGTGTGTTTTATGTAATGTGTTATGTGATTCCCACACTTCGACTCAGTGTGAAAATTTAGAATGACGTAAGTTTTGCAATCTACATTTAGACTCAACTCAATTTCCAAAAGTCTAAAAATCTAAGATAGTCTAAGACGTCCAAATAACTTTTCCATTAATCAAAACCTGTTCAATATTATTATCACCAAACGCATACGGCAATACATTATATGATTCTATTTCTTTGGTAATGATTAAATTGGCAGCTTTTCCAATCGTAATACTTCCGTGTGTTTCTGAAAGTCCCATCGCATAAGCGCCATTGATCGTAGCGGCATTAATGGCTTCTTCAGGCGTCATTTTCATTTTGATACATGCCGTACTCACCACAAAATTCATGTTTCCAGAAGGTGTTGAACCTGGATTGTAATCGGTTGCCAACGCAACAGGCAAACCGGCATCCATGAGTTTTCGTGCTGGTGTATAAGGAATGCTTAAAAAGTACGAACATGAAGGTAAGGCAACTGGCATTGTATTGCTTCCTTGCAAAGCCACAATATCGTCATCGTTGAGTTCTTCTAAATGATCTACGGAAAGTGCGTTGTATTTTACTCCAAGTGCTACGCCACCAAACGCATTGAATTGATTGACGTGTATTTTTGGAATCAAATTGTATTGTTGTGCTGCTTTTAGTAAGCGTTCGGTATCTTCTAGTGTGAAATAGCCTTTTTCACAGAAAATATCAACATATTCAGCTAAATTTTGCTCTGCAACTTTTGGCAACATTTCATTAATCACCAAATCCATATAGCCATCTTGGTTTCCTTTATAATTTGCAGGAATAGCGTGTGCGCCTAAAAATGTCGTTTTGATCGGAAAGTTATAGGTTTCTTTTAAACGTTTGGCAACACGCAACATTTTGAGTTCGGCTTCCGTTGTGAGTCCATAACCTGATTTTATTTCGATAGCGCCAGTTCCAAGTTGCATTACTTCTTCCAAACGTTTTGCCGATTGCGCAAACAATTCGTCCTCAGAAGTTTCTTGGAGTTTTTTGGCGGAATTCAAGATGCCACCACCACGATTCGCAATTTCTTCATAACTCAAACCATTGATTCTGTCCACAAATTCTTGCGCTCTGTTTCCAGCGTAGACCAAATGTGTGTGACTGTCGCACCAAGTTGGCAGCACCACTTTATGTGTACAATCGATGATTATATCTGCGGAAGCAATTTGAATATCAGCCATCAAACCGAAATCTGAAATGAGATCATCAATAATATATAGATACGCGTTTTTTAAGATGGGAAGCTTGTTCATGTCACTTCCAGAAACTTTAGAAACGGACGTTTCACGAATTTGTAGTAATTCTTTGATGTTGATGAGTAAGGTTGTCATACGTTGAAAAAATAGTTGTTTACAAAAGTAGAAGCAAAGCGAATAAATCCCTAATTTTAGGCGTATAAATTCTCAAGTATGCAAACTATTGGACTTATTGGTGGGATTACGTGGCAATCGACCATTTTATATTATCAAGTTTTAAACATATTGGCAGCAGAACGACAAGGCGGGCAACATTCGGCAAAATGCATTATTAATTCGGTTGATTTTGAAGAAATTAAGCAATTACAGCATAAAGGTCGTTGGGATTTGTTGGATGAAATTATGGCGAATGCAGCGGAAAGTTTAGAAAAAGCGGGTGCAACCTGTATTTTAATTTGTGCCAATACCATGCACTTAACTATTGATGCAGTTCGTGCAAACGTTTCCATTCCTGTGATTCATATTGCGGAAGCGACGGCGGAAAAGATTCAAGAGCAAAACCTGAAAACCGTTGCTTTGTTAGGTACAAAATACACGATGGAAAAGGATTTTTACAAAGATATCTTAACTTTGTTTGGTATTAAGACGATTATTCCGAATGCGGAAGATCGCGAAGAAATCAATCGGGTTATTTATGAAGAATTGCCACAAGGGATTTTAAAACCAAGCTCTAAGAAAGCGTATGTTGACATTATTGAACGCTTACAAAAAGCTGGCGCAGAAGGTGTAATTTTGGGTTGTACCGAAATTCCATTACTCATTCAGCAAGATGATGTTTCTATTCCTGTGTTTGATACCACAACGATTCATGCCACCAAAGCGATGGATTTTGCGTTAAGTAACTAATATGAACGTTTACACATAATTTTCGACGTTTACGAAATCATTTTTAGTATTTAAAAAATAGTTAGTACTTTTATGAAAAATTACATTATTACTGGCATAATTATGTAATATAAAAAAGCTCCGAATGTTTGTTCGGAGCTTTTACTTTTTTGGGATGAAATTGATTTTTTACTGTCGAATTAATTTATGAATGCTTGTTTTATTTCCAGATTGAATTTTCACGAAATAAATACCTTGTGTTATGTTTTGTATGTCTAGTTGATTATGAATGATGTTTGATGAGTTTAAAATAGTTTTACCATTCACATCTAAAATCATTACATTGTCAACAACTTGATTGTTTTTGGTAGTGAACTGTAGTGTATTTCCTGTTGCAGGATTTGGATAGATATAAAAAGTATTCAATTCTTCGTCTTCAACGTCTAATAAAGCCAAAGACGAAAAGCCTAATAAGTCTGGGCAGTTGCCATTATTTCCATAAATATTCCAACCATTTAAATTAAAAGATGTAGAAGGAGTTGGTTCCGATAGCGTTTCTCTCTTAATAAATAAATCGGTATTTATGAGTGTTCCGCTATTGCCCAATTCACCAATTGCATCATAAAAAACATTATATTTGAACAAGCCAATCACATCGTTTCCATCAAAATTAGTAATAGCACTGTTGTAATCATCAACTTCAGTAGCGCAAATTGAAATATTTGGATGCGCAATCACATAAACTTCATAGATTGGTAAGATCGTATTCGTAGGAAATGTGTATACGGCATCCCATGTTCCACTACCATCATAACTTATTTTTAGGGAATAATCTGTTAAGTCAAAATCTTGATTGGCTTGATTTGATATTTCAATAGCTTTATTATCACCTGCAAAGTTTAATAAGCCCGATAAATAAGGTTTGGTTGGTGCATTTTGATAAATAACATTCACATATTTACAGATTTGGTTAGATAGTGGTGAGGCATTACCAGCGGCATCTCTGGCAAGTATCGTTAGGCAGTATGTTCCATTAGGGAAATATAAAAAAGGCTTATATTGAATAGCATTGGAACCATCATACGCTATGATTTCTTCTAAAATTCCATTGATGTAAATTTCATAGGTAGCTACTCCAACATTATCTGTTGCGTGTTCCCATTGTACAGAAACATTATCTGGTTGAATTGTAGGATTGTTTACAAATTGAAAATTTATGGGAGTTGTTGGCGGTTGTGTATCTTGTGAAAAGCTGTAAAAACTTGTAAAGAGTAGTATGGTAACTAATGTAATTTTTTTCATGGTCAATCATAATTTGATATAAAAGTATGAAAAAAGCGACACTACATTTTAATTAATAGTGTCGCTATTTATAAATTACGAATACTTTTACTGTTTTATCAATTTCTTGTTAATGGTTCGATTTCCAATTTGTAACTGTAAAATATACAATCCGCGTTGCAATCCTTGCACATTAATTTCATTGGTTGGGTTTACTTGTTGTAAAACTTGCTTTCCAGTAATGTCATACACACGTGCTTCTGAAATCTCTGTGTTATTTTTGGATTGAATATATACTATATCTCCATTTGTTGGATTTGGATAGATTGAAAATGTTTCACTTTCAAATACTGCAACACTCAAAGTTTGCGTATGCATTCCTAAATCTGTACAGGTATTTGAAGCAGAAGCATCCCATTCACTTGCGGTATACGTGGTGTTAGGAATACTTACCGTTGCCTTTCTAACTAAAGTTGTATTGGATGCAAACGTAGTTCCATCACCCAAAGTTCCAATGATATCAATTAATACATCATTTTTGAATAATCCGATAGCGTCATTTCCATTAAATCCTGTAATGGTATCATCCGAATCATCCACAACACCCGTACATACTGCCAAACCAGTGTTTCCAATCACATAAACATCACCATCAGCAATCATTGTTCCCATAGGAAATGTATACGTAGAATTCCACGTAGCACTTCCGTTGGTGCTAATTTTTAGTGTATAGGTATTGATTACATCATTAGGATCAACTGTTGAACCTGTATAATTCGCAATTTCAAGTGCTTTGTTAAACGAGCTTCCTTCCATGTATTCTGAAAGATATAAACTTGTACCAGTTCCACTTCCGCCACCGGCTAAAGTGGTACCATTTACTCCTGTTGATTGCGCAGACGCATTTCCTGCGGCATCTTTTGCTGTTACTGTAAATGCGTAGGTTGTTAAAGACGCTAAACCAGTAACCGTAGCAGAAGTTGTAGCTACTGTTTGGTTAAACATTCCATCAACATATACATCGTATTCTGTCACACCCACATTATCTGTGGAAGCTGTCCAAGAAACATCCATACTGTTGCTAGTTTCATTGCTTACCATTAGATTCATTGGTATTGTTGGATCTTCAGTATCCGTCGTAAAAATTCCCCAACGATCTTCTGCGGGCGTTCCTCCCCAAATGACCGTAGCCAAACGTGGATTATCAATAAAAGGATTTCGGTTTCCTTGTGCAGTTGCAAAGGCTATATTTTCATGATACGTATTACGTGCATCTTCATACGGAGATACAGGATCAGCTGCATTCCATTCTAACAATAAATCAATCATATTTGAGTCTACACTATTTGTAGTTCCGTCAGCAACTAAGGTTGGATAACATTGTGAGCCATATCTGATATACATATACATTACAATTCGGGCAACATCACCACGCCAATCCGTTCCACCCACAGAAGCATCTCCAGGATACCATCCGCCAGTAGTTGTTCCAGAATTTCCTGAACCCGTTGCAAATTTTAGACTCCCACGTTGTCCATTTCGTTGTACATCTGTTGAACGTAAATTATGCGCATCACTATATGGAGGACCATTGGTAGTGTTGGCATCTAAATCAGGATTTGCTAATGAATTTGCAAATGTATGTTCTCTGTTCCATTCGCCAACATTTCCACCATTACTGTTTTTATCTCTGGATACATCGTTGGTCACATCTCCGTCACTTCCGTTTTCCCATCCATACAATAACAATACATTGTTAGAATTGTTTGGATCAAGATCTGTAACCATTGTGGCTGTCCAAATCTCAGAGTACGATAATGAGTTTGAGTGCGTATTAATTACTTTAGTCGCCAATTCATCTCGTAATTGTGTTCCTGTTAAGGTAAGATTTACATCATCATAATAGGTTTGTTGTGCAAAACCAATGAATGATATAAATCCGATTAAAAAGAGTAGTGTTTTTTTCATTGTAATAAATTATATTGTAGTGATTTAGGGTTTTATTTTCGTTCAAGTAATGCCATATAAAAACCATCAAAACCTGAGGTTGATGCTAATAGTTTTTTATCTTCTACAAGTGTGAATTCATCATTAGAAGCTAGAAATTTTTCTACTTGTTCTTGATTTTCAGAAGGTAAGATAGAACAGGTTGCGTACACCATTTTTCCGCCCGGTTTTACCATTTTTGAATAGCGTTGTAAAATATCTTGTTGTGTAGCTCTTACTTTGTCTAAAAATCCTGGTTGAATTTTCCATTTCGCATCCGGATTTCTGCGTAAAACGCCCAATCCTGAACATGGCGCATCAATCAATACACGGTCTGCCATGTCATATAGCTTTTTGATCACTTTCGTGGAATCAATCACGCGAGTTTCTATATTATGTGCGCCATTACGTCTGGCTCTACGTTTGAGTTCACGTAGTTTTCTTTCGTAAATATCTAAGGAAATTAAGTTTCCTTTATTCTCCATTAAAGCGGCTAAGTGCAATGATTTTCCACCAGCTCCAGCACATGCGTCCACCACTTTCATTCCGGGTTTTACATCTAAAAATTCAGAGACTAATTGAGAATTTGCATCTTGTACTTCAAAAAGTCCATTTTTGAATGCGTCATTTTTGAAAATATTTGCCCGCTCTTTTAGGCGTAAAGCCACTGGATGTCCTTTGATTACTTCGGTTTCATTTTCAAAAGTAGCCAACAAGGCTTGTAATTTTTCTTTGGTAGTGCGTAAGGTATTGGTTCTAATAATGACGTCCGCTTGTTGGTTGAGCGCATGAATTTCTTTTGTCCAAATTTCTTCCCCTAATTCCGCAACTCCTAATTCATCCAACCAATCCGGAATAGATTCTTTGATTTTTCGTGTTTTAGAAAGTTCATCAAAACGACCTTTAATTCTGCGTGTTGGTGTTCCTTCAAGTTGGCTCCAATCAGGCAATTCAATACCTCTAAGCGTTGCCCAAACGGCAAAAATGCGCCATAAATTTTCACGGGAATAGTTTTCTTTGATGTCTGCTATTTCTGAATATAAACGCTTCCAACGTACAATATCATAGGTAGTTTCGGCAACAAACTTACGATCGCGACTTCCCCAACGTGCGTCTCGTTTTAGTAATTTTTCAACTACTTTGTCTGCATAATCTCCTTCATTAAATATTAAGTTTAGTCCATCAATGACTGAAAAGACTAAATTTCTGTGTAATCGCATGTGATTTCAAATTAAACCGCAAAGGTATAGTTTTATGTTTAGAATTTTTAGTTAATTTAAACAATCAAACAAATTCACATTTTAAAACGGCTATTCAACAATTAATTGCAGCTATTCAAGCGTTGAAATTAGCGTGAGTTTAATGTAATAATTTGATGATTTGTCAATTTGAGAATATTTTCCGAAAATACAAAAGCGAAGCGATACCAACAATTTAAGAACATTAGCGATCCAAACGCGAAGCGCGTCCAAGAATGCAGCGTTCTAACATCTATTTTTGAAGCGTACAAAAGAAATCAAGCGTAGCTTCAGAATGTTCCGTAAGTGAATAATCATCAAGTGTAATGCTATTTACCAATGCACGATTTTTGCTTAAAAGTTTTTTTCGATTCATACGATTGGCAATTTCATACGGAATTTTTAAAAGCCATGAAGGAACTTTGTGTTGTAAATTGAAAACATCAAACCGTAATAAGCGCGAGACTGATTTTTGACTCTTTTCGTAATAAGTTTCCGTTTTTTCATTTCCTTGAATGGCTTGAATGCTAATGTTTGAAAATGTTTTTTGTAGCAAACTAGCTAATTCCTCAAAGGTATATTCTTTGTAATGCCAAGGGTTTTTAGCAACATTTTTTAAGGCATTTGGAGTCGTAATATAGGCTTTTCCAGTTGGTTTTAAAATCCGATGAATTTCTTGTAGGTACAATTCGGCATCTTTAATATGTTCCATTACCTGAAACGAAACAACAACATCAAAACTGTTGTTTTTAAGCGTTGTTAGTGGCGGAATTTTCTGTTGGATAGTGATTGCTTTCGGATAGTTTTCTTTGATGATTTTTGCCGCGTAGGGCGATTTGTCAATCAGTGTTAATTGAGCGGCATTTTTATATAATAATTCTACGCCATAACCTTCGCCACAACCAATTTCTACTACATTTCCATGAATAAAAGGTGAAACAATATGATAAGCTTTTAACGTTCGTTGAAAAAGCGGATTATCAGAGTTAATTTTAGAAGAAGTTACTTCTGTTGAAAATAACATATAGTCTTATATTTAGTGGGAGTTAATACGGCCAATTTCGTTGTTGCCATTTTTGAAAGCTAGCTTCAAAACGTTGAAATGTTTCTATATTGATTGGTGCATTTTGCGAACCATTTGGAAATTGTGATAACATTTGTGCGCACATATTTTTCAATCGAGTAGCGTGACGTACATTAATAATCGGATATGGCGGATCAAAGGAAGTCATCCATTGCAATTCGTCCCAAATATTTTGCATGGCAGCATTACAAATTTTAGCTCCTTTTTGCGTATTTCCAGCACGAACGTATAATTTTCCAATGGCAAACGCAAATTGTTCGTAGGGAATTGTTTTGTTAGGAAAAAGTGTGGTGCATTTATCCAACACAGCAATTGATTTTTCGGTATTTCCTTCTTCTAATAAGGCTTGCGCCAAAAAGTAATAATTTTGACGTAAAATATTACGCGTATAATCGCGATTTTCGCTTCGGATGAAATGATCTTCGCTGTGTAATCCTTCAAACTGTAACTCATTCATTACGTACGGATACATCATTTCGGTAGCTACAATTTTTGGATTTAGATTTGGATTTGTACGTTGAATTGGTGCCAAAACATTCACCATTCCATGTTGAATCATATACGGTTCCAAGTTCATTAAATGTTCTTTCTTTCCGTTAATCGCAAAACAAATTGGTCGTTCGTGAATGTTATTCATCAACAGATTCATCAGTACAATTTCATTTAAACCATAAAACTTTTTAGGATGTTCCCAAGTGATTGATGCCGTATACGAAGCATTTAATTTTTTTGGATCAAATAGTTTTTTTATACGTGTCGTATCAATCGGAATTGAAAACGAAGTAGAGGGAATATAGTGTCGTAAGTGTCCATTCCAGTTGATGCGTGTGTTATCTTTCTTTAAAAATTCAAACAAAATAGGCAATTGGGCAGCATTTTTAGTTTCTTCCTGCAAAGGAAATAATTTTTCAACTCCACTGATGTATAATTCTCGCTGTAAGCTTATTTTTAAAGGTTCAGAATCGTGAATTTTACGTTTTAAGTTGTCAATATGTGTCTCAATATTGAGTTGACTATAATTAATAACGCGTACATCTGTTCTGTAACCTTCCACTTCTTGTAAGTACCAAACCGGAAACGTCATGTTATCGCCATACGTGATTAAAATAGCTTGTTGCGGACACGCATCTAAATACGCTTTTCCAAAGTTATAGGCAAAGGTATCATGACCACGTTGATGATTGTCCCAACCTTTTGCTAGTAACTGTAATGGAGCTGCGCAAAAAACAATTGCCGAAACGATTCCGATGCGAATTTTCGGGTTTTTAAAGGCTTGTAACGCTTGCGCCAGAAAAACCACGGATAGTCCAATCCATAAGGCAAATATGATAAAGGAACTGATGATAATATAATCGCGTTCGCGAATTAAAATACTTGTCGGAACAGGATTTACATAGATGGTAATTCCGATTCCTAAGGTTAAGAATAGAAGGATTGTTGTCCAAAAATAGGCTTTGTGTTTTCGCAAGGCGATGATTCCTAATATACCAAGAATGAACGGTAAAAAGTAATAGGAATCATTTCCTTTGTGATGTTTGTAATAGTCAGGAATGACGGATTGATCTCCGATTCGGTGTTTGTCAAATGCATTGATTCCGCTAATCCAATTTCCATCTTTTATATAACCTAGTCCTTGATGATCGTTTTGTCGTCCGATAAAATTCCAGAAAAGATAGCGTGCATTCAACCAAATCACTTGATAGTTTACGAAAAAACTTAGATTTTCTCCAAAAGTTGGTTTGTTGATTGTAATCGTTTTTCCTTGCACAGGATATGTTATGGGTTCGCCATAAATGGGCGTCCATGCTTTGTATTTTTCGGCATCACCTTTATCAAACATTCTTGGGAAAAAAGTCGTAAATTCTTTGGCATAGTTTACTTCTTTAAGCTTTCCGTCGTGAACGGTTACATATTCCTTTTTGTCAATATCGTATGTCAATATAGGTTTTCCGTCTAAAAAGCCAACTTCTTTATCTAGTGGCGCATTATATACAGGTCCTTTTAGCAATGGAATTGCACCAACACCAAATTGTTCCGCGCGTACATATTGTAACATTTTGTTACTATTTTTAATGCTCTCAGTAACCATTGTGTTTATTGCTGCACGTTGCATGGGCATGAGAAATGAACTCATTCCAATTAAAAAGAAAATTAGACCTAAAACTACGTGATGTACTTGTGTTTTTTGTCGCTTTCGCGAATAGACTAAGGCAATGCTAAATACGATGGAAGCTATGAGTAGAAATGCAATAACTCCACTATTTAATGGCATTTTAAACGAATTTACGAGCCAAATATCAAGGTTGTTTGCCAGTTCGATGATTCCCTGAACTATGAATCCATAGATAAAAAAGAATGCGATACAACCGAGTAGAATTGAAATGAAGAAACTTTTAAATGTAAGTCCAAATTTTTTATGTGCGATTAAAATTGACATCGGAATCACAATCGCAATATTGATGAGGTGAACTCCTGTTGAAAACCCAAGAAGCAACGCAAATATGAAGAGTAAAATGGTTTCTTTTCGTCGGTCTAAAGTGCGTTCCCATAGCAATAGTACGTGAATCATTCCGGTCATTAATGCAAATGATAGCGTATACACTTCTGCCTCAGTGGAAGCCGTCCAAAAACTATCAGAAAAGGCAAGAGTTAGTGCAGCGGTAATTCCCGCAATTAAAGCGATTGTAGCCGCCTGATTACGCTTGCTTACCGAAAGTACGCGTTCGGCAATATTTGTAGTGATTCTAAATAGTAATGTAATGGTTAAGGCACCAAAAAATCCGGAAATTAAGTTGCTAATTAAAGCAGCTTTGGTTGCAGGAAAAAATGATAGGATAACTTTACATAGAATGGTATAAAAAGGCGCTCCCGGTGGATGTGATGCTTGAAGCGTGTAACTACTGGCTATAAACTCAGGACTATCCCAGAAAGTAATGGTGTTGGAGGCTGAAATCGCATAGATTAGAAACACGAATGCAAAGAGCATCCAGCTCGTAATTTTTTTAGCTTTTGGCATTACAGTTAGGTTCATTTATGTTGCAATATAGTAGAATTATTTATTCTAAAAAGAATCAAATTATGAATAAAATATAATTGCATACCTGTTCTGTTTTAAAAACAGGTGTATTCCCGTATGGTTTTCAATAGTGAGTTCTGTATATTTGAAAAAATTATGTTAAAATTAAATTTAGTATATTTGAGGTTGAATAAACTAACTAACAACTAACTATTATGAAACAACAATTACCCCTCGTTCTTGTGGTCATACTATGCCTCTTAGGAGTGACAGGCATGCAAGCACAGACGTTAAATGAAGTGATGGGAACTGGTTCAGGAGTAAATATTACATCTGGAGATTTTAATACCTTTTACGGAGATAGTACAGGAAGTTTCCTAACTACTGGATCAAGAAACACACTGTTTGGTTACAGTGCTGGACGAAGCGTTACAACCAGTGAGCTTATGGCTATCGGATATCTTGCAGGATACTCAAACACTACTGGTTTTGATAATACTTTTATAGGTTATGAAGCTGGTCGTTTAACCACTACAGGTGGAGATAACACCTTTATTGGTGCGGAATCTGGAGAAAACAACACAACTGGTTATGACAACACGTTCGTCGGTGAGGAATCGGGAGCGAATAACACCACTGGTTACGAAAACACATTCATCGGAGAAGATGCAGGTTTTAGTAATACCACTGGTTATAAACAAACATTCATAGGTAACGAAGTAGGTATTTCATCTAATGTAGGTTACCGAAACACAGGTGTTGGTAGTGAATCTATGAGTGATGTAGATGATGGGCACCACAACACAGCATTAGGAGATTCTGCTGCAATTGATGTTGGAGACGGTATTTATAACACTATGGTTGGAGCTGCAGCAGGTGTTGCTACGGAATATGCAGATTATAACACATTTATTGGGGCACAAGCAGGTTGGGATAACAACCGTACCAATAATACAACAAATGCAAACCACAATACATACTTAGGGTTCTCTGCTGGTTTTACAAACAGAGAAGGACAGTATAATGTTGGTATAGGTTCATTGGCAGATTTTGACAATAACAACAGATCCAATGCCATTTTTATGGGATATGATATCAACGCAAGTAACAACAACATTATAGGAATAGGTAACAGAGCCTTCGCTGATGGACAATATTCAGTTTCTTTAGGACATGACCATGATGTTAGAGGAGATTACTCTATTATGATGGGATATTTAGGAAACATGTCTGCTTTAGCAGATTATTCGGTTGGTATTGGAGACAGAGTTGACATTGAAGAAAATGATGTAGTAGGTATCGGAAATTTGGTAGATGTGGATAATCAATTTGCAGTTGCCATAGGTTCTAATACAGTAGCACAAAATGATGGAGCTATTGTGATTGGATATCAAGCGAGTTCAACAGATGTAGCCGCAGCACTTCCAACAAATAACATTGCTATTGGAGTGAATGCTAATGTGCAAGGAACAAACTCAGTAGCTATTGGTAATGCTGCAACAGCAATAAACGATAATACCATGGTACTTGGTGGAAGTACAAACCCATTAAGTGTAGGTATTGGAACCGATGCACCAAATGCAAATGCTTCGTTAGATTTAACAGGAGCAACCAAAGGTTTACATTTAAACCGCCAGACGACTGCAGAACGTACTGCTTTTGGCAGTTCGTTAGGAGCTACAGATGAAGGAATGGTAGTATATGATACAGAATTAGATAACACCTACTATTGGGATGGAACGCAGTGGAAAGGAATGATGGACACTGATTTAGACGAACAAGCAATTTCTGTTGCTAGTGATGTATTAAGCATTACTGGAAGCGCAGGAACTGTTGATCTTTCGGGATATTTAGACAATACAGATAATCAAGAATTATCTGTTGCAGCAAATGTATTAAGTATTTCTGGTGGTGCAACAACAGTTGATCTTTCAGGATATTTAGATAACACAGATAGTCAAGATTTATCATTAACAGGAACAACCTTAAATATTTCTGGCGGAACGGGTGTTGATTTAGCTTCATTACAGGATGGTACAGGAACAGATAGTCAAGCAATTTCTATTGCAGCAAACGTTTTAAGTATTACAGGAAGTGCTGGAACGGTAGATTTATCAGGATATTTAGATAACACCGATAGTCAAAACTTATCATTATCAGGAACTACGTTAAATATTTCTGGTGGAACGGGCGTTGATTTAGTTGCTATTCAAGATGGAACAGGAACGGATGATCAAAACTTAACTTCTGCAACCTTATCAGGAAATACATTAACAGTAGCTATTGAAGGAGGAACTTCAGTAAACGTTGATTTATCTCCAGTTTTAAGTACATTAGAAGCTGAAAACGTTGCACAACAAGCACAAATAGATGATTTACTTGCAAGAGTAGCAATCATTGAAGCATGTGCATGTAGTGGAACTTTATCATTACCGGGCGGATCACCTGCATCAAGAAGCGGCGCTATTTTGTATCAAAATATTCCAAATCCTTTTAATGATACATCTTCTATACGTTACTTTGTACCACAAGATATGAGTGGAGAGGCAAAGATGGTATTTGTAAATACTGCTGGACAAATTATCTCAACAGTAGATTTAGCTCAAAAAGGAGAGCAAGAATTAGATATTAATACAAGAACGTTATCTTCTGGTATGTACTATTACACACTATATGTTGGTGGTAAAAAAGTAGCTACTAAGAAAATGATCATTCAATAAATACTATAGAATTCAATTCTTAAAATTAAAACAAAAAAGCTTCGTAAACTACGGAGCTTTTTTTATTTTTAGACGATATGAAAACGCTGAATATAGATCTTCTAAACACGGGATTGATTGTACTATCTTTTCTCTTAGCATATTGGTTGCCTTTTGAGCTTTTTCTCTTGGCGTATGCCATACTAGGCCCATTGCACTATTTCACTGAAATCAATTGGATTCGCGATCAGAATTATTTTGTAGCCAACAACAAACTTTGGATTTATCTAACGATTGTTTTTTCATTACTATTATCGATTCCTGCTATCTTGCGATTATCAATTTTTGCAAACTATCAAGAGTATGATTTTGTACGTCAAATTGTATTTTATTTACCTGCCTATCTAAATTCTTGTTTCTTTATCGCCATAGCTTGCGCGATTGCTTTTATCGGATTCAAAAAGAAATCACATCAATATTTAGTAATTGCTTTAGGAGTCGTATTAGCCGTTTTATTGCACTTTTTTCCACTCTATCACATCATTTTAGGAATCTTACTACCAACGGTGATACATGTGTACATATTCACCTTATTATTCATGTGGTATGGAAACTTAAAATCAAATTCTAAAGTTGGATACTTTAATGTCTTAGTAATGGTTTTGATTCCTTTTATCATAGCGTATATGAGTTTTTCAACCCAAAATATTGCTATTGGCGAAACCACGGAAGGCATTTACAGGCGAAATAGTTTTCATCTATTGAATGTAAATATCTCTAAACTATTAGGATTGTCTGACGGAACAACCTTTTCTTTTTTTAGAATATTTGATGTTAAAATTCAAATATTTATTTCGTTTGCCTACACGTATCATTACTTAAATTGGTTTTCAAAAACAACGATTATTGGTTGGCATAAAATGCTCACACAAAAACGTTCGTTATTGATTCTTACACTTTGGATAGTTTCCGTGGCATTGTATTTCTATAATTATAAAATTGGATTGACATTGCTGTTATTCTTAAGCCTATTACATGTGTTTATGGAATTTCCACTGAATGTAATTTCAATCAAAGCCATTGGAAATTCTATCTTTAATCCTAAAAAAACGTAATCATGCGAATCTATATTTCATTGCTAGTATTGGTATTATTTTTTTCTTGTGCTGAAAACAAAAAAGAAGAAGTTCAAAAATCTAAAAAAACAATCTCAGCGGTCACTATTGATCCTGTTTTTAATGATTCAATAAGCATTAGAGCTATTGCTATAACACCAGAAAACGATTTGGTTTATGGAGGAAACAAAACCACCATAGGATATTACAATGCAAAAACGAATACTCATGCGGATTTATTAAAAGGAAAAGTGCCCGATTCGCTAAATGTGAGTTTTAGAGCAATTGCGCTCAACGACGGAAACATATTTGGAATCTCCATTGCAAATCCAGCGTTGTTGTATAAAATTTCAAGAAATGGAAAAGATTCACTAGCGTATAAAGAAGTACACGAAAAAGTATTTTATGATGCGATTGCTTTCTGGAACGATACCGAAGGAATTGCGATGGGCGATCCAACAGCCGATTGTATGAGTATAATTATCACACGCGATGGAGGAAACACTTGGCAAAAAGTTTCCTGTGAGAAGCTCCCAAAAGCAATCGCTGGAGAAGCTGCTTTTGCTGCTAGTAATACAAATATTGCCATTGTGGGTGATGAAACTTGGATTGCAACAGGAGGAAAGGCAAGTAGAATACTATACTCTTCAGACAAAGGCAACACTTGGAATGTGTACGAAACTCCCATTGTTCAAGGATTGGAAACTACGGGAATGTATTCCGTAGATTTTTATGATGCCAACAACGGATTTGCCATTGGTGGCGATTATACAAAACCAGATGGAAATGAAGCGAATAAAATTAGCACTTCCGATGGTGGAAAGACCTGGGAATTAGTCGCTGAAAATTCAGGTCCTGGTTATCGAAGTTGTGTACAATATGTACCAAATAGCGACGCAAAAGAATTGGTGGCGGTTGGTTTCAAAGGAATTGATTATTCCAAAGACGCAGGAAACACGTGGACGCACTTATCCGATGAAGGATTTTATACCATTCAATTTGTAAATGATTCGTTAGCATACGCCGCAGGGAAAAATCGGATTGCGAAGTTGCGATTTAAATAACGTAAGTTCGGTATATTTTTTTTAGCTATAATTTTGATTTCAACTGCCTAGCGAAGCTATCGAGATTCAATTGAAACGCATAGTTTTCTAGTGTTCTCGATTGCGCTCGAACTTGACAAATAGTTGATTTTATTGATTTCTTACATTGAACTCACATTAAAAAATAATTACTGATACTTCTCAATAAGAGGTTTTACACAACTATGTTCTAGCATATATTGCATAAAATCAAATGCTGGTACAGCCATTACACGGCTCATGGCTGGTTCAATAATGGTGTTGGTTTCTTTGGAAGCACCTTGCATTAAGCTCTTGATTTCAGCATTGTTTTCATGGATGATTTGAGCGATTCTTTTTACGCACACAGTATCTTTTATTTTTTGACCATAAATTGCTTGCACATCTTCCAAATCAAATTGATGAGGTAGATAAATACTTTCAAATTCAATATTGGCATTTTTGATATCCATAAATCGTAATTTATCTTTTACATAACTAGGAAACATTTCTGTGGCAGCAACCGAATTTGTAATTGCGGCAATTTCACTAGATTTATTAATTTCTCCACCATGGCAGTCGTCCATAATTTCCTGCATTCGGAATTTTACATATGCCGATTTATCATTGACAATATTAATAAAAACATTTTTTTGATCTTTCACAGTAGTATCTATACTATTGATAGCTTCATACAATTTTAAAGCAGAAAGCATCCCTGAATTTTCATAAATTCCACCATCATTGTATTGTCCGACACCTTCAATAGTTGCAGCAGGACTGATAAGTGGAAAGCGATTTGTCGTAGAAACTGCATTGTAAAAACTCAAAGTACTATTGTTGGAAAATTCCAAGATATTATCAGCTCCTAAATACAATAATTCTTTCGCATCGTTACTGGCAGAAATCGAAACCGCCATTCCTTGTCGTCCTTTAATATTTGTGGTATTACTGATTAGTATTGGAAAGCGATTTCCACGTTTTTTATACATTTCGCTCCAATATTTTCTATATGATTTATTGTTAAACTCCGTTTCGCTGAAACCTATACGATCTGTATGTTTTGCATAAATTCGCATGGCGCTTGTCGATCGATCTTTTCCTCTTAAATCGCAAGGTACAAAAACATGTAAAAACCAATCTCGTCCTGTAACATGCGTGATATCCATTGATAAAATATTTTCAGTACCAATCACTCGAATAATAGAATCGCGTACTTTTTGGCTATCATTTTTGTGTTTTATTGCTGAATAATTAATTAACCCAATCGTTCCGCCAGAAGCGCCAGATAAACAAACCGTTTTGTCATATAATGTATTATTCTTATCCAAGGCATTCAATACATTCATTGTCCATGCATTAGCTTTCATTCCACCACCATAGCAACCAATATAATAGCGTGTATTAGGTAAATTTTCAACATAATTAGTTAAATTAATCTGACTTTCATCAGTAGTTTCTTTAATCTGGATGAGTTCAAACAAATTATTAGACATTTTTTTGTGAGAACGTGCAAAATAATTCGCTATTGCAAGTATTAAAACGACTGAGGTAATCGTAAAAAAGAACTTTTTCTTGTTGTTTTTTGCAAAATTTTCAACCGATAAATTGTAATAAATAAAGTGTTTAAGCGTGATGATAATAATTCCGTAAAACAAAAAGAAAGCAGAAATAAGAATGATAATAGCATTTACCTTTAATGCAGCATATTGCTGAACATTCACCATAATTAACAATAGTAAATTAACAACACCAAAAACTGCAATGATTTTAAGAAATAATATATGATTACTTACGGCACCAAATCGCAGGGTTGAAAATAACTTAAAGAGTTTCGTCTGACCGAAATAATTATGATTCTCAAATCGTTGGATAATATCTTTTTCCTTTTCCTCTTTGGTATATGAAGGATTCAATTTATACTCCAATAAAAAAATATCTAAAATAGCTCTACTATTTTTATTAAAAAACGCATATTTAAACAGCGATCTAAAAGTTCGATAATAAGTATACGTAATTGCCTGTAGTGCAATACATAACAGGCTCAAAATTACCGTAGTGATATTATATGGATGTTCAGAAAAAATCAAAATGACTAACAAAGCAATATGCGCCAAAAATGCAGTTATAAATAAGATGCCATATGTGGTAAAAGGATTTGCTGTTGCTGGTTTTTCTCTTGTTTTATTGTAATAAAAAGGTGTTGCATAATACAAACGCCATGCATTTTTTTGTGCATTCAATACATATAGCCACCAAATTAAAGCAATGACAAGTAGCTTTGAAAGACCACTAAACTTCATGCCAATATGAAAATTTGTATCTGCTGTAAAAGCAATCATATAAAATATAGCGCCATAAAAAAGAATTCCAATAGTTCTGCGTAAAAAACTCACTCTACTTTCGTATTCAAAGCTGTCAGTTTTACTTTTTTCTTTTCGACAATCACAACAAGTATTTTTATGACAATCGCAGTTGCAGCTGTTTCCTTTATTTTTATACCATACAATTCCAAAAATGGCAAACACTTTAGTCATTCGCCATTCTTTATCTTTAAACTTCCGATTGGATTTCGATAAGAATACATACGTTGGGTAATGTGAAAGAACAATACAATAAATAGGTGCATAAAATAACAACAATGCCACTACAAACCAATATGGATGATAGTATAAATCTACAATAATTGAGTTGAGTAATGGCGCTTCGGGTAAACTCAATCCGATGATGAATAAAAATAGCAAGCTAATCCAAGCAGAAGCTAAAAATTCTTTGAAAACTAGAAATTTGTCTTTTAGCGAAAAACGCAACCAAATCAACAATGCCATCAGTAAACCAATACTATATACCGCAATTTTTATAGAAACGATTATTTCTGGATATTCGTTGTACAAAATATAATAGCAATTTTCTGTAAAATCAAACGTAAGTGCAATAAATGCGATAATGATAAACCATCTAAAAAGCCATTTTATATTTTTCTTTGTGACTTGTTTGTAAACATACTTTCCAAGTAAAAACCAAAGCAAAGGTGCCCACAAAAAATCTAAAATGAAAAATGTATAAAAGATCGTTTTTTGAGAAGCATTCGCATTGGCAGTAAACCAATTTTGAGTAACAAGTTCTTCAGTAAATTGCGGATGCTGAATCCAATCGTACACAGAAAACATGTTGCCACAAATCATCATCGAAACCGTGAGAATGATAAAAAGAATAGTAGCAACTTTTTGAGTTTTCTTTGACTTTAAGAATGTCAAAAAAGCATTTTGGTTTTGGTCGGTATAAATCATCTGTGCTATTTTTCTTAAAACTACAAATGAAATCTGAGAATTAAAATACTTATTGATAAGTATTTTTTGAATTGTATAGTAATCAATATAAAAGGAGCACTTTGTATAAAGCACTCCTTTTAACCAATCACCAAAAATTGTAAACTAAGTATAACTATTACTATAAAGTATACAGTATGTTAGACTGTATTTAGTATCAAAGGTTTAAAGCAAAAAGAGCATTTCTTTATGAGAAATGCTCTTTTCTAATCAATGCTTAGGTTAAGAATATTAAAAATACTCTAGGTTTTTTAGGACATTGATTTTTATTGTCCACGTCGTTTTTGACGAAATTTTTTCATCAATTCTCTATTGAAGTCGCGTTCAGCTTTTTTCAAGCGGATGATTTTTTTTGCAGGAAGAATAGTTTTGAGTTTTTTTATCAAATCTTTACTATTCGCATACACTTCTGCTTCCAAGGTTTCAATTCTATTCAAAACGGCGGTTGCTTCTGCTTCCGACATGCTATCCAAATTGTCTGCGTCTCTCTTAATTTTAGACATTCCTTTCACACGCAACTCATGATTTTTATCGTCATACGCATTATATATTGGCCAAAATTGTTGTGCTTCTTTTTCCGTTAAATCTAAATTTTCTGTAAAATAAGCAATCTTTAATGCTCTAATTTTCTCTTTGTTTTTTTTACCAAAATGCCCACCGTCTTGCGCTATTCCAACAAAAAGTCCGAAGCACAAAAGGAAAAAGGTCGTAAATAGTTTTTTATTCATGATATTATTCAATTATCAAATCATAAGGATCCACATTGTTTTCCAAATAATCTATAGTTTCTGTTTCGTTTAATTTTACTTCAAAAAGGGCAGCAACATCAATATTTTCTTCGTCGTATACGTTCATTAATTCGTAATTATTCATCGCGATTAAATCATTTTCAATAAACGTATTAATTTCACTGTTTACTACATTATCAATAGAAATTCCTGTTGTGGTAGTTCCGAAGAAATTGATTGCGCCTACTAATAATACACAGGCTGCTGCTGCATACCCAATATATTTCAAGTAATTTTTCTTTGTGTTGAATGGAATTACCTTCGTTTCTTCTGATTCTGTAAATAATTGTTGCGTCAATGTATCTTCTAAGCTATCAAAATAGCTATCAGGAACCAGAAAACCTTCTGCTTTTGGAATCACAGATTCTGTGTGTAACTTGTCAAAAAGACGCGCTTCAAAAGTATCAAAGTAGTCTTTCGGAGTTGTAAACCCATCAGATATATTGTTGGTATGTAATTTTTTATTTTTCACAATAGTTTGACTCTAAATTTGTGTAAAGGTTTAATCGGTTAAAAACAGTTCTATCTTTTTCACCGCATGATGATACGATGCTTTCAATGCGCCAACCGACGTATCTAAAATCTCGCTCATATCATTATACGTAATATCTTCAAAATACTTCATGGTAAAAACCAATTGTTGTTTTTGTGGCAACGTTGCAATGGCTTTTTGCAGTTGCAACTGAATTTCATCGCCTTCAAAATACACATCTGCTTGTAAATTATTGATCATTTGATCTTTTATTTCTTCCGAAGAAATCCCCGCTTTCTTTGCACGTTGATTGATAAATGTAATCGATTCATTCGTCGCAATGCGATACATCCATGAATATAATTTACTATCCCCTTTAAAATTATGAATGCTTCTAAACACTTTAATAAATGTATTTTGTAGCACATCATCTGCATCATCATGATTGATCACCATTCGTCTAATGTGCCAATACAAGCGTTCCTTGTAGATAGACACAAGTTGTCGAAACGCTTTTTCTTGCGTTTTTACATTCTTTAAATCATCTATAAGACTTGTTTCTACGACGTTCAAATGGCTGAGTTTATCCTTTAGACTTTATAAAAAGATAATGGTTTAAGCTAATGGTAAAAAAAGTATTTTTTTTGCTAAATGCTAAATGCTAAATGCTAAATGCTAAATGCTAAATGCTAAATGCTAAATGTAAAAGTATTTTCGCTAACTAACAACTAACAACTAAATCGTCTGCATCTGCACCAATTTCGTATACACTTTATTATTTAGAATTAGTTCTTCGTGCGTTCCTTGTTCTACAATTTCTCCCTTTTGCATCACGACAATCAAGTCTGCATTTTGAATGGTAGACAATCGGTGCGCTATGACGATGGAAGTTCGGTTTTTCATCATATTTTCTAAGGCAACTTGTACCAAACGTTCGCTTTCGGTATCGAGTGCAGAAGTTGCTTCGTCCAAAATCATGATGGGTGGATTTTTTAAGACAGCTCTGGCAATGCTCAACCGTTGTTTTTGTCCACCAGATAATTTTCCACCAGCATCACCCACATTATGATTGAGCACTTCTGGTAAATCTTTTACAAATTCCCAAGCATTGGCTATTTTCAACGCATCAATCACTTCTTCGTCGGTGGCATCTTGTTTTCCAAGTTTCACGTTATTACGAATACTATCATTAAATAGAATAGAATCTTGTGTGACCAAGCCCATTAAGCCACGTAACGAATGTTTTGTAAGCGTTTTAATGTTTTCTCCGTCAATTTCAATACTTCCTTCATTTACATCGTAAAAACGCGTCACAAGGTTGGCAATGGTACTTTTTCCACTTCCCGATTGTCCAACTAAGGCAACTGTTTTTCCTTTTGGAACATTGAGCGTGAAATTTTTCAGCACGAATTCATCTTCGTATTTAAACGAAATATCTTTCAATAGAACACTTGAGGTAAATTCGCCTTTTACTTTGGCATCAATATTATCAATAATAGGAGAATCTGTATTTAAAATTTCGAGTACACGATCTGCGGAAGCGTTCCCAGCTTTCACTTTATAACTTGCTTTACTAATAGCTTTTGCAGGTGTTAAAATGTTATACGCTAACGCCATATAGGTAATAAATTCATCAGGCGTTAATATTTGATCTATTAAAACCAGTTTTCCTCCATAGAGTAAAATAACTGCAATCACAACAATTCCTAGAAACTCACTTGTTGGTGAAGCAAGGTTTTGTCTGTGTGCCAAATTGTTAGAGTATTTGTATAATTTCGAAGTCGAACCATTGAAAGAACTGTTAAAGTGTTTTTCTGCATTAAATCCTTTAATAACCTTTAATCCGTTGAGTGTTTCATCTAAAATAGATAAAAAGACACCGTTTTCTTTTTGAACTCTATCCGAATGTTTTTTCAAGCTTTTTCCAACTCTCGAAATGATAAATCCAGAAACAGGAATAAAGATAAAAACAAACAATGTCAGCTTCGCACTGATAGAAAACATCACAATAATTGTGAATAAAATTGTCAATGGTTCGCGCACTAACAATTCTAAAATTGCCAATAACGAATTTTGAATTTCATTGACATCCCCCGAAATTCTAGCAATAATATCACCTTTTCTCTTTTCTGAAAAATAGGAGATAGGTAAGGAAGTTACTTTTTCATACAACTTATTACGAATGTCTTTTAAAATTCCGTTTCGCAAATAGGCTAGAAAGAAATTTGAAAAATAACCAGCCACATTTTTGAGTAAGAAAGTGGAGATAACAATGGCAATCATTAAAATTAATACTGAATATTGTCCGTCTTCTTCCACTTTTTGCGTGATGAAAAAGTTTAGACAATCATTCAAATAATCAGCATACGCCGTAAAACCTTCATAATTACTTCGTATTGGTTCGACAGTGATCCGTTCTGAAGTTTTTAATAAAACTTTCAACATTGGCATCAATGATACAAACGAAAGTGTTCCAAATAAAGCATATAAAACATTGAAGAAAATGTTTAGATACGCATACTTTTTATAAGGAATTATATAATGTGATAGTTTTTTAATGTAATCCATTAGTTGAGTTTCATTTCTTGCACGATGCGATCAATTTTTGCATCGAGTTGTTTTTCTACAGCAGTGAAATCAGCTTTGTTTGTCAAAGGTAATTTGATACTAAAGTAGAATTTTATTTTTGGTTCTGTACCGCTCGGACGTGCTGCAATTTTAGTGCCATCTGCCGTGTAATAGATGAGAACATTTGATGTTGGGATTGAAATAGGTGTCGTTGTACCCTGTTCCATATCGGTAGTTATAGAAGTTTGATAATCCTCAATTTTGACTACTTTTGAACCGTCAATACTTGTGAGTGGGTTTTCGCGTAAATCAATCATGATTTGCTTGATTTCAGCGGCGCCGTCCATTCCTTTTTTGACTAAAGAAACCAACTTTTCTTTGTAGAAACCATGCGTAACATACATATCTAATAAAGATTCATAAAAAGAGCTTCCATTGGCTTTTGCTTGTGCGGCAATTTCACATGCCAACAATGAAGCAGTTACTGCATCTTTGTCACGTACAAAGTCGCCTGTCATGAATCCGAAGCTTTCTTCGCCACCGCCAATAAATTCCATTTCAGGAAAATCTTTGATCATTTTGGCAATCCATTTAAAACCTGTCAAACCAATTTTACATTCAACATCATACGCTACTGCAAAGCTTACAATCATTCATGTCTATACAATTGTAGAGCCA